>JALVSV010000089.1 GCA_027024125.1 Methylothermaceae bacterium
GCCCAGGGCTGTGGCTAAGTTGCGTAACCAGCGCTCAAAACCTAACCGGCGGATAGCCGAACCTTCGGTTTTTTTCAAAAAGGTGTGTTCGTCCCATGAGAACAACTCGGTCAAGGTTGCCTGATCGAGCCTGTATCTTGGCAGAAAATCGGTTTCCCGGGTTCGGTGGGCATGGCGGTTCCAGGGGCAGACGAGTTGGCAGTCATCGCATCCATAGATGCGGTTGCCGATGGCTTTTCGGAATTCTTCCGGTATCGCATCACGGAGTTCGATTGTCAGATAGGAGATACAGCGTCTGGCATCGAGTTTATAGGGTGCGATAATGGCCCTGGTTGGGCAGACATCCATACAGGCACTGCAGCTTCCGCAATAGGAGCGGGTGATGGGGGGGTCGCAGGGTAATTCCAGGTCGGTATAGATTTCCCCCAGGAAGAACCAGGAGCCTTCCTTGTTAGCAATCAGATTGGTATGTTTTCCTTGCCATCCTAACCCGGCTTTTTGTGCCAACGGTTTTTCCAATACTGGTGCGCTGTCACAAAATACCCGATAACCGAAAGGCCCTATTCTGGCTTCGATTCTTTTGGCGAGCTGCTGTAGACGCTTGCGGACCAATTTGTGATAGTCGCGTCCCAGGGCATAACGGGAAACATAGGCTCTTTCGGGATTGGCAAGCTGGGCTTCCATGGCCTGCATCGCTTCAGGAAGGTGGTTCATTCTTACCGAGATCACACGCAGGGTTCCGGGCACCAATTCCTCAGGATGAGTACGTTTGCTGCCATGTCTGGCCATATAGTCCATGTCGCCGTGTAGCCGGTCTGCAATCCACTGTTTAAATTCCACCTCGGAGGCGCTGAGGTCGATATTTGTGATCCCTGTGGCTTGAAACCCCAGTGCCTCTGCCCAGGATTTCAGTTCCCTGGCGAGGCTTGAGGAGGTTTGATTATCCATGGGTATTTGGAGGTGGGTTCAAAGTAAGGGAAAATGAGGCACTGAGTATAGATTGGAGAGATTTGATGCAGCAGTCGATTGTATCCACCCGATTGCCCAATAGATTGTACCGGGCGGAACAGGTCCGCGCTATGGATAAATATGCCATCGACGATCTTGGCATACCCGGTTTGGTACTGATGCAACGGGCAGGGATGGCCGCTTTTGAGGTGCTTTGCCATACCTGGCCCAAGGCGCGAAGTATTGCAATCGTTTGTGGCGGCGGTAATAACGGTGGTGATGGATATGTCGTGGCCAGACACGCACTGGATGCACGTTTGGCCGTTCAGGTGTTTGCCTTGGTTCCACCTGATCGCCTGGGCGGGGATGCCAGAGAGGCTTATGAAGCCTTTGTGGCGGCAGGAGGGCGATGGAACCTGGGACCGCCCAGCGGACTGGAAGGCTTCGAAGTGGTGGTGGATGCCATATTTGGGACCGGTCTCGATCGGGAGGTGACCGGTGAGTTCAAGGCTGCCATCGAAGCCATCAACCATTTTGGTGGAGGTGTGCTGGCCGTGGATATTCCCTCCGGACTTGGAGCCGATAGCGGTACCATCTTGGGTTGTGCGGTCGAGGCCGATGCCACCGTGAGCTTCATTGGGCTCAAACAAGGATTGTTTACTGCCGAGGGGCCTGCCTGTTGCGGCAGGATTTGGTACGCTGACCTGGCTGTGCCCGAAGCAGTCCTGGAATTTCAGCCTCCATCGGCCCGGTTGTGGAATGAATATGTCAATCTTCTGCCACCACGTCGTGCCACCGCCCACAAGGGCGATTTTGGTCACGTGCTGGTGGTGGGGGGGGATGCTGGTTTCACCGGCGCGGCTAGAATGGCGGCAGAAGCGGCAGCGAGAACGGGGGCAGGCCTGGTGAGTATCGCCACTCGCTCGGCCCATGCCTCTCATTTGAATTCGAATCGACCTGAGATCATGAGCCATGGCGTGGAAACCACGACTGAATTGCAGACCTTGCTTGCCCGTACTTCAGTGGTGGTGATCGGGCCGGGATTCGGACAGTCAGGTTGGGCCAGAAGTCTGTTGCAGACGGTATGTGAGAGTGGCCAGTTGTTGGTGCTGGATGCCGACGCACTCAATCTTTTGGCACAGAATCCCAAAAAAAAGGATAGGTGGATTCTCACCCCTCACCCGGGAGAGGCGGCGAGACTGCTGGGGTGCAAGACCAGGCAAATCCAGACGGATCGCTATGAAGCGGTTAAAAAGATACAGGAAAAATACGGGGGGATCTGCATCCTCAAAGGAAGTGGCACCCTGGTGACAGCCGAGAATGAAATCACAGGTGTCTGCAGTCTGGGTAATCCGGGAATGGCTTCCGGGGGTATGGGGGATGTCTTGAGCGGCATTCTGTGCGGCCTGCTGGCCCAGGGGCTGGGTGTGTTTGATGCAGCCCGGATGGGCGTGTGCCTTCATGCAGCCGCTGCAGATGCAGCCGCTGCAGAAGATGGCCAAAGAGGCTTACTGGCTACGGATTTGATGCCATGGATACGCCGCCTGGTCAATCGATAGCAATTGACTTGCCTGATCCTGGGGCAACCAGGGAATTTGCTTCTGGAATGGTGGATGTTCTGGAACCTGGGACGGTCGTCTATCTGAAGGGCACTTTGGGCACAGGCAAGACGACGTTCGTTAGAATGTTTATGGAGGCCGCAGGTTATCGCGGCCGGATCAGAAGTCCTACCTATACGCTGGTCGAAGTCTATCCCGGTGTGGCTCATTTCGATCTCTACCGCCTGTCCGACCCCGAGGAACTGGAATGGTTGGGGGGGCGTGACTATTTCGGTGGAGATACCTTGTGCTTTATCGAATGGCCAGATAAAGGTACTGGATACTTGCCGCCTGCGGATCTGATTTTCGACCTTGAAGTGAGGGGGACTGGGCGAAGATTGGTGATGACCGCCTGCACTGAGCGGGGGCACAGGATCTTGCAGAAAATGAAACGCGGCAGTTCGATTTCGCGCCCACCATTTTAGTAATTCGAACTATCCGTTTTCGAATTGTGAAGGTCCTGTCATTTTTCTGATAAAATCACTCGGGTTTACCATTTGGAGGGCTTCTAAGTCATGACTGTCACTGAACGGATAGAGCAACAGCTCAAAGATCATCCCATTATCCTTTATATGAAAGGAACCCCCGATTTTCCCCAATGCGGGTTTTCCGGGAGAGTGGTCGAGATTCTGAACCAATGCGGGGTGGAATATGCCTACGTGAATATCCTGGAAGATCCAGAATTACGCGAAGCACTCAAACAATATTCGAACTGGCCAACTTATCCCCAGTTGTACATCAAGGGGGAACTGGTGGGCGGCTGTGACATCATCATTCAGTTGTACCAAAGTGGTGAGCTGCAAAAGATGTTGGATCAGGCGGTGGCCACAGCCGAATAAGGATCAGGCAGGTTCCAGCGTTTGTGTCTGTGCAGAGCGCTTGAGGATTTCCCAGGTGTTGACGATCGTGCAGAATAATTCAGCCGTTTTTTCAGCATCGTAACGGGCCGAATGAGCCTCCTGGTTGTCCCAGTCGATCCCAGCGGCTTTGATGGCTTTGGCAAGTACGGTCTGGCCATAGACCAATCCGCCGAGAGTGGCGGTGTCGAAGGTGCTGAAAGGGTGGAAGGGATTGCGTTTCAACCCGGCGCGCTGGGCCGCGGCATTGACGAAGCTGAGATCGAAGGAGGGGTTGTGCCCCACAAGGATGGCCCGGGTACAACCGTTTTTCTTCACTGCGGCGCGTACCGGTTGGAAAATCTTGAGCAGCGCCTCCCTTTCATCATCTGAGATTCGAAGGGGATGATGTGGGTTGATTCCGTTAAACTCAAGGGCAGCCGGATCGAGTTCAGATCCCTCAAAAGGGGTGATGTGCGCAGAATATACCTCGGCAACCTGTAACATGCCCTCCTGATCCATGGATGTGATCACGGCGGCGATTTCTAGTAAAGCATGTTTTTGTGGATCGAAGCCTGCCGTTTCGACGTCGACGATGACCGGCAGGTAGCCGCGGAAGCGGGTTGCCAATGGGGTGTTTGCTTGTCTCATGTAAGTATGCAGATGCTTGGAAAAAGAAATCAGTATAGCCTGAACTCGAAGACCAAGCTCGAATATGCTATGTTCCTCGCTTTTGGAATGACGCAGATTGGTGGTGAGCGCATGTATAACAATCCATATAAATCCATGACACTTTGGCGCTTGGCGATTGTTTTTCTGGCTGCTGCAATGATGAATGGTTGCGCGACTCAAGGCGATTCGCGTGATCCATGGGAGCCTTTCAATCGGGGAGTTTTCCAGTTCAATGACACGCTCGACAAATACATGATGCAGCCGATTGCCAAGGGTTATCAATGGGTCACGCCGGAATTCGTCGATCAGGGTGTGACCAACTTTTTCGACAATCTCAACGATATTGCTGTGACCGCCAATGACCTGTTCCAGTTCAAATTCAAGCAGAGTGGTCAGGATGTGGCCAGACTCTTGATCAATAGCACGCTGGGTATCGGAGGGTTTGTCGATGTCGCTACAGAGATTGGTCTGGTCAAGCATAACGAGGATTTCGGGCAGACCCTGGCAATTTGGGGAGTGCCCTATGGACCGTATCTCGTGTTGCCTTTTCTGGGGCCCAGTTCCCCCAGAGACGCTATAGGAACGGCTGCCGATGGATTCATGAATCCATTATCCTATACACCGCTGTTTCCGGTCAGGATCGGTTTTTTCTCGCTAAAAACCATTGATTTCCGGGCTGACAATCTCAGTGCCACGGAAATTCTGGACGAGGCTGCCCTCGATCGCTACGCCTTCATGCGAAATGCATATTTTCAGCGCCGCGAATACCTGATCTACGATGGTGAACCACCCCTGGATGACGAATTTGAGGACTTTGAGAAGGAACTGGAAGAGGAAATGTAACCATTTCTGAGGCGCCAACGGATCGTTTCCCCGCTACGCAAGGGGACGATTTCGATACCATCAGGGCCGATATAGCAATCGGGGACTGTCCATGCTGCAGGCTCGAGGGTCACAGTGCCAGAGTTGTAGGGCAATCGATAAAAATCAGCACCGTGACGGCTGGAGAAGTTCTCCAGTTTATCCAGAGCGTTGGCCTGTTCGAACACTTCGGCATACAGTTCGATGGCCAAGGGCGAGGAGAAACATCCGGCACAGCCGCAGGCGCTTTCCTTGCTTTTTCGGGTATGGGGGGCGCTGTCGGTGCCGAGAAAAAATTTGGGATTTCCGGAGGTGGCTGCCTGTATCAGGGCCTGACGGTGGGTCTCACGTTTGAGAACCGGCAGGCAATAATAATGAGGGCGGATGCCCCCGGCCAACAGGGCGTTACGGTTGTACAGAAGGTGCTGGGGGGTGATGGTTCCGGCGATATTGGCCGGCGACCGGTGGACGAAATCCACTCCCTCAGAAGTGGTGATGTGTTCCAGGACCATCCGGAGATTTGGAAAACGTTCGTGGATGGGGTGAAGTTCGCGTTCTATGAAAACCTTTTCCCGATCGAAAATGTCGATGTTTCCGTCGGTGACCTCGCCATGAACCTGAAGTACCAGATCGTGTGATTCCATGTATTCGAGCAATGGGTAAATGGTTTTCAGGCTGTGTACCCCGGCTTCTGAATGTGTGGTGGCGCCTGCGGGATAGAGTTTGAATCCAAGGATGAAAGGCGATTGTGCTGCTGACTCGATTTCCTGCGGAGGCGTGTTTTCGGTTAGATACAGGCTCAAATAAGGGTTGAATTCGCAATTCGGGGGTAACGCGGCAAGGATCCTGTGGCGGTAGTCCAGGGCTTGTTCCACGGTGGTGATGGGGGGGGAAAGGTTTGGCATGACCAGGGCCCGGCCAAATTGACGGGCGCTGAAGCCGGTGACGAAGGCGAGCATTGCTGCATCTCGCAGATGAAGATGCCAGTCGTCGGGTCGGGTGATGGTGAGAGTTTGCATACAACGTGGCCAGTGATCAGAGAAATTTGGTTATACTGGAAACAATCACCGGTTCAGTCAAGTCAAATACTCGAGATATGTCCAGGTATCCCAATTTTTTCTCCCACAATCTATGGAACTGAAACTATCGTTGGCTCCACCGCGTAACAAGCCTAAATCAAGGGGTGGGTTCAACTGGATTGTGGATAGGTGTTTCCGAATCCATTGAATGGGGCGGAGACCGATTCGTTTGCCGATCATTTTTTCCAAGGAGGTGATGATATGCCCATCTATGAATACCAATGTCAGTCCTGTGGCCATGAATTCGAGATCCTGCAGAAAGTGAGTGATTCTCCTTTGACCGAGTGTCCTGAGTGCCAGCAGGACAGTTTGCAAAAAAAGATCTCGGCTGCGGGTTTTCGCCTCAAGGGAAGTGGCTGGTATGAAACCGATTTCAAGAAAGGTTCGGAAAAGAAGCGTAACTTGGCAGATGACGGTAAAAAGCCCGAAAAGAAAGAAAAACCGGCAGGCAACAAGTCGTCATCCAAGGAACAGGCAAGTAAACCAGCTGCCAAAGTGGCTGGTGGCAATTAGTTCGAATTTTCCCCCAGCCCCTTTCTGACTGATGTAATGAACTGAATGACATGCAGAGAATCGGTGGTCATAAGCCAAAATCCAGGGTGTATCCCAGGACTCCGTCATCTATTCAGGCCGGGGCAGGTGGTCCGCATCGAAAAACGCCGTGAATACTTCCCTGTAGGCTCCACGCCGGCCTCCCTGCCGGCGAGGCTTTCGAATCAGACCACCTGCCCCTGCAATCAATCGTTTGCATGTTTAAATGACGTGGCCCTGGGGTGTATCC
>JALVSV010000090.1 GCA_027024125.1 Methylothermaceae bacterium
GCTGGGGCCAGTCCCGTGATGGTGGTATCGAGAAAACGAAGAGCGATCGTGTACGATTATCCGGATCAGGAAGCAATCCACCTCCACGAGCAATTGCCGTTTCTGGCGACTCAAGATCTGGATCTGCTCCTGGTCGAGGGATTCAAGCACGAGGCCTTTCCCAAGATCGAGCTCCACCGTCCAACGCTTGGTTTCCCCTTGCTCTTTACCCATGACCCGAATATCATTGCCGTGGCCAGCGACCAGCCATTACCCAGTCCATGTCACTTGCCCCTATTGGATCTCAATAGCCCCAAGCAAATAGCAGATTTCATCCTCCATGAATTCCTTGCCCACTGACCCTTGCCAGGGAGGATTGATCAGCCTGGACGATGCTCTTCGCCAAATCCTGGAAACAATCTCCCCTCTTGAGGCGACCGAGCAGTTGATGCTCAGACAGGCGCTTGGACGTATCCTTGCGCAGCAGGTCTCTGCAACTTTTGACCTGCCACCATTCACCAATTCGGCAATGGATGGCTATGCCCTTTCCCTGACTGGTCTGCAACCCGGGTGCTCCCTTGAGGTCATAGGCAGGTCCATGGCAGGACAACCCTTCAATGGGCGCATCAAACAGGGACAATGTGTACGAATTTTTACTGGCGCACCTTTGCCGGAAGGTGCCGATGCAGTCCTCATGCAAGAGGATGCCCTGCTCGAAGGCAATCGAATGATTCCACAACGCATTCCGTCTCAAGGGGAAAACATTCGAGCCGCCGGGGGAGACGTCAGACAAGGGGACATCGTTCTCGGCCGGGGAAAACGCTTGAATGCCGCTGATCTGGCACTGCTGGCTTCCCTTGGCCACTCGTGGATCCAGGTATACCAACAGCCCACGGTGGGTTTCTTTTCCAGCGGAGACGAACTTCGCCCCCTGGGCGAGCCATTGACGCCAGGAACCATCTACGAAAGCAACCGCTACAGTTTACATGGACTCTTGGCCGATCTTCCCGTTGTTGGCACGGACCTTGGCCATGTTCCCGACCGGCTAGAGATCATTCGCCAACGCCTGGAACAGGGTGGTCAAAACTATGATGTCATTCTCAGCAGCGGCGGAGCATCGGTCGGTGAAGCCGACTTGCTTGGAGAAGCACTGAGGCAAGTGGGAGACATGCACCTCTGGAGGGTGGCTATCAAGCCTGGCAAACCCCTACTATTTGGTCGTATAGGCAAAGCCTGGTTCTTTGGCCTCCCAGGCAATCCTGTCTCGGTCCATGTCACATATAGTCAAATTGTCAGACCTGCCCTGTGGAAACTGGCGGGTGCACCCTCTTTCAGACCCTTGAGAATCCAGGCTCGTTGCGGCCATGACCTGCAAAAGATTCCCGGCCGACTGGAGTTTCAGCGCGGTCAGATGATTCAAAACCCGGACGGTGAACTCACCGTCTTCAGCCTTTCAGGCCAGGGATCCCATCAGCTCAGGAACCTGAGTCAGGCAAACTGTTATATCATTCTTCCAGCAGACAGCACCGGGGCAAAAACAGGAGAAACAGTACTGGTCGAACCCTTCACTTGCCAGCTGCCCAGCCATGATTGACTCCAAAGGCTGCTTCATCACCGGGACCGATACCGGTGTCGGGAAGACTTATATCGCGGCACGCCTGATCCGGGGACTGCAGAATCTGGGAATTAGCGTCAGACCACGAAAACCTGTGGAAAGTGGATGCAGCCTTGAGGACGGTTGCCTCGTGCCAGAGGATGCCCTCTTGCTCAGCAATACTGCAGGCAACCTGGAGCCCTTGGACCGGGTCTGTCCGTATCGCTTTGCAGCGCCCATCTCCCCGGAAAGGGCGGCCCGGATGGAACGGCGCAGCTTGAGCCTGCAGGATCTTGTCGCCGCCTGCCAAATTCACGCTCAACATTTTCTCCTGGTGGAGGGAGCAGGCGGCTTCCATTCTCCCATCGCATCCAACAGCCTCAACGCAGATCTGGCCCAGGCCCTAGGGCTTCCCATCATCATCGTTGCCGCCGACCGGCTCGGTACCATCAATCAAGTACTGCTGACCGCAGAAGCGGTGATCAACCGGCGCCTCGATCTTCTCGCCGTCATCCTCAATCAGATTGAGCCCTGCACAACCACAGGAGACATGAACAATGCCGAGGATCTCCAGATTTGGTTAAACAACGTGCCCATCATTCAGACCCCATATGGCAATGGAACCATAAGCGCCGAAAGTTTGGAGGTCATAAGACCCCTGTTGGAACGACTGACTGTACTGAATTGATTTGGCGGCGCCTATGAGCCTAGCTGTCGGGCAGCATGGCTGGTCTCTGACCATGTCAGGGGGAAGTTACCCCATCCGGCACATACCCTCAGAATGCTTCTGGTTTCCGGTCGCGCAACAACAGACTACGGACCGCTTCGGCAGCAGACACCCCAAGATATAAGACAGCGTGCACTTGTTCGACAATTGGCATCTCCACCTTCAATTCCAAGGATAATCGCCTTATCAGACGCGCCGTCACGATGCCCTCTATTTCCTGGCCAATCTCGACCTTGAGGGCATCGATCGTCTTTCCCTGCCCCAACCCGATCCCCAACCGCCGGTTACGGGACTGATCGTCAGTACAGGTCAGGATCAAATCCCCAACCCCAGCCAACCCCATCAAGGTGCGTGCTTTGGCGCCCATAGCTTCTCCAAGGCGCATCATCTCCGCCAATCCACGGGTAATGATCGCCGCCCGGGCATTGGCACCAAACCCCATACCATCGGAAACACCCGCAGCAATCGCCAAGACATTTTTGACCGCGCCACCCAACTGGACCCCGGTCAGGTCGTCACTGGTATACACTCTGAAGAATTCATTGTGGAGTATTTCCGCCACCGCCATGGCATAGTTCTCCTTTGGAGAAGCCACGGTGATCGCTGTTGGTAATCCACGCATGACTTCGCGGGCAAAGGTGGGACCGGAGAGTGCCGCAAGCAGACACTCATTCCCGAAAATATCAACCGCCACCTGGTGGAGAAGCTTGCCGCTCTCAGGATCCAGCCCCTTGGTCCCCCAAGCAAGGTTCACGCTGTCCGGCAATAAGGGCCGCAAGGACAGTAAACAGGCCTTGAAAGCATGGCTGGGAACGGCAACGAGAACCAGATCCCTGCCATACACGGCCTGTTCAAGGCCACTCTCGCACGTGATGTTCTTTGATAGTTCCAGACCTGGCAGATACCGTTCGTTACGGCCAGACTTTGCCAGTGCCTCGATACGGCCTGGGTTTTTGTCCCATAAGCTTACCGGGCAACCATTTTCTGCAATCAAATGTGCCAGAGCCGTGCCCCATGACCCAGCTCCAAGGACACACACGGAAGATAACTGCATCGAAAGATTTCCCGATCAATTGGGCTTGGCTGCCTGCTGGGATTGTTGTTGAGTCTGCTGCACCTTTTGGGCATAGATGGCTTCGAAATTGACCGGTGGCAGAATCATTGGCATGAATCCACCCTTTCCAGACAACTCCGATACGATTTCACGGGCATAAGGGAATAATACGTTCGGACAGTAGATGCCCAGTAACGGGCCCATCTCCTCTTTGGCAAACCCTTGGGCAGCGAAGATACCAGCCTGCGCAACCTCCACCAGATAGGCCGTTTTTTCCCCCAGTTTCACCGTGACTGTCACTGTAAGTACCACCTCGTGGAGGTTCTCTTGTAATTCACGGGCATTACTGGATAAATTGAACTCTACCTGTGGCTCCCAGTTTTGGGTAAAAATATCCGGTGAATTCGGTGCCTCGAAAGACACATCCCTCACATACAGTTTCTGAATAGCGAATTGCTTTTCCTCTTGGTCAGCCATGAATACTCCTTAGTTTTTCTTGGGTTTGGTGACGGGCAAGCCAGCATCGGTCCAGGCCGTCATGCCGCCTTTCAACATATAAACTCTGGCAAAACCTTCCTGGATCAATTTCTTACACGCAGCAGGTGAACGGGTACCAGACTGACATGTGACGATAACGGGCTTTTGTTTATGTTCCTTCAACTCATCCAGACGCTTCTCCAGGTCACCCAGAGAAATTAGCTTTGCACTGATAATGTGCCCTTTCGCCCACTCGGCAGGCTCCCGCACATCCACAACCTCCGCATCTTCCTGATTGACCAACATCACAGCCTGCAGAGGGGTAACCACTTCGTATTTGCGCAGCAAGCTCTCCAATAGATCTTTGACCAAGAGTACTGTGATAACGAAAAAAATGATCACAAGATATAAATGATTACCTGCAAATTCAAACAAACGCTCCAGATCCATATGTTATCCCTTATCTACAAAAAATGATGGGAGATTCCGCAACTCCCATGTTCAATTGATTCAATCACCCAGTTTCACCAACCACCATCCATTCAAGGTGATTTTGTGCATCGAGAATCGACCTGAAAAGGCACATCTGGTGGTCTCTAACCTGTTATTTTGCTGATGTTAGGTAGGGAACCTCAGCTATGGCGGCAGAATACTTCGCGTATTTTTTTAATCAGCTGAAGAGTACTGGGATCGTCGATCCGATAGAAAACGCGGTTGGCCTCCTTGTCGAAAGCCAACAGACCCTTTTCCCTCAAAATTGCCAAATGCTGGGATACATTGCTTTGTGTCGTTCCCACCTGTTCGACGATTTCCTGCACACTTGCCGGTCCTGCCCCCAGAATACACAGAATCTTGAGACGTATGGGATGCGACATTGCCTTCAGGCATCGTGCTGCATGCTGAATATCTTCTTCATCGGCGATCAATCGTTCATTCATATCCCCAACATCAGCAAAGACCGGCTGACAGGCGATCTTTGCAAAAGGTCTCTCCTGATTTCTCTTATGCGCCACATTATAACCATTTACCGTGAAAGATACATGGTGGGCTGGGAGCAGGGGCAGGACCACGTCATTTAAACACGACGTAACGGATTGAATGAAGGGGCAGGTGGCCTGCTTCGAAACCCTCGCCGGCAGGGAGGGCGGCGTGGAGCCTACAGGGAAGTATTCACGGCGTTTTTCGAAGCAGGCCACCTGTCCCGGCATGAATAGATGACGGAGTCCTGGGAGCAGGGGAGTGGTTTTCGGGACGACGTGAATCCTTTCCTGCTGCGCATTCCTGCTTCGCAGGAAAGCCCGGCCCGGACTTCCTTGTCCGGGCGCTCGCCCGGCTGCGAAAGTCCACCGGACATTATGAACCACTTCCCTGTGGTTCACCCCGTTGGGGGCCAGCCTGTCGGCTGTTCAAATTTGTTCCCGACAAATTTGTCGGTCCAGCTCGCCCCTGGGGGCTCGGACGCGGCCATCCAAACCGCGTACGCCCTCAAACCACTCCCCTGCTCCCAGCTTTGGTTCTTTCATACATTGGGGTGAAAAAAGGTTCATGACCGTTGGGCGGAATTACCTTGTCAAAACCGCACATCTGTAGTGAAGTCGGCTCACCCCGACCCTCAATGTGTAATTTGGCGGATCAATTCAATGACAACCATTCCCCGAAACACCGAACCTGGCCAGAAATACGGACAAACCCTCATGGGAGAAAACAAACACTGACAGAATCGTTTTGGATACAATTTGCAGAAAAGCTGATTTGACCTATGTATCTTGAAGATTGAACTCCCGCCGGGATACATTCACCTTTGGCAGCACGTTGCAATCCCTGGATGTATGAAATCTTGAAGTGCGATGGGAGCCGTAGGGTCAGGAATCCGTGGCACTCAATGATCTTCTGCTGATGATTTTCATCTATTCTGTATGGCACTGTATATGCGAAAAATGATTTTAGGTCTGTAATGGCAAATCAGCAACGACCCATGTCCAATATTGGACCCACAGATGACTGTTACCCTTTTTAAATCCTTACAACACCAAGGCTCCTGAAGGCTTTGAGCGGCTTTGAAACCTTATGTTAGTGATCAGACGACGGTGACGATCTCTTTTCTTCCTTCTTCGCTGCGAAGCCGACTGTTCGTCGGCCTGTTCACTTCCCTCCTATGGATCTGTGCCGCCGGAAACACCCATACCGAATTGAAAGCCCTCTCCAGCAGGATCGACCGGATCACCAAAGAGCTTGACACCCTGCATGACAATGAAACCGCCATCGAGAAATCCCTGGCCAAGACCGAACGAAGCATCGGCAAAAGCGTTCGGGCACTCAAAGAACTCGAACAACAGATTCAACAAGTGAGGCAACGCCGCCAAAGCCTGCAGAAAGCGTTGATCAAACACCGCAAAAAGCTGGATCAGCAAACAGTCCTGCTGGCCAGGCAACTGCGCTTGGCTTATGCTTTGGGCAGAACCGCGCCATTGCAACTGATCATGAATCTGGACGATCCAACGACTGTCAGCAGAACACTCAGCTACCACCGCTATTTGAACCAGGCGCTCGTATCCCAAATTCGGGAGACCCAACGGCAACTGGAAGAGATCCATTCTCTCACCCTTCGACTCGAACAGAGTGAACAACGTCTCACAGGTCTTCTGAAGCAGCAACAACAGGAACTAAAACATTTAAAATCCCTAAGGAGTGATCGCAAACGCACTCTTGCCCAGATCAAGCAACAGGTGGCAGACAAACGCTCGCAGCTTGCCAGGATGGAACAGGACAGACGGCGCCTGACCAAACTGGTCAAATCGGTTTCCAGGGCAAGCGAAGAGCTATCTTTCTCAAATGTGGGTCATCGACCATTCAAAACCCTGAAGGGTCGCTTCCACTGGCCTGTGGCCGGTCAACTCAGAATTCGGTTCGGGACTCCTCGAGGGGTGGGG
>JALVSV010000091.1 GCA_027024125.1 Methylothermaceae bacterium
ACCCAATGCAGGTTCAGCACTTTGTAGCCTTTGTCGAATGACTTCGGGATCCTTGTCAACCGGCAATGTCGCGCACAGGATCAGACTGAAATAGCTGCGCATCACGGTCTGGCTAAGTTCGATGACATTGCCGCCCATTTCGAAGACTGCCTGAGTGATGGCAGCGATGATGCCGGGTTGGTCTCTGGCCATCACGGCAATGATATAGTTCCGGGTAGGGTGGGTCATTCGGTTCTCATAGTGATCTTTTAAGTTTGTACACAGTGTAGCAGTAGAAATCTTCGCGTTTAAGGAGTACCGTTCAATCTTAATTCAAACGAAGACTCCAGAGTGGAGATGAAAACCGGGAAATATGTAACAGCGACAGGTCAATGGCATAAAGTGTCCAGAAGGTATAGCTTGATCTGTGGCATCTTCTTTGTAATAAGTTCGTTACATTTCAGCCAGGCAGAGGCTGATAGCCGTTTTGCGGAAAAAGTAATGTCTCTGACGATAAAGACGGTCGATGAGCAGAACCGTCCTTTCAAAGTACAGACGGTGAGATGGTGGTACGTGGGGAAAAGAGACCAAAAACACGAACTTCGTTGTGCCACCGGGAAATGCGAAGAGTGGCGCATTGATGAGGCCTTGACCGGCTCCATCGTTATTCATGCAGACACCTCGATAGTCAGGCCGGATGACAAGGAATGCTGGGACCTGTATGCCGGTCAGGTGGTCGTAGAGAAACCTACCCGGTCAGTGATGATCAGGCTGACCCACACCGACACCGTTTGTAAAACGCAAAATCAGGACCACGTCATTTAAACACGTAAAGGATTGATTGGAGGGGCAGGTGGTCTGATTCGAAAGCCTCGCCGGCAGGGACGCCGGCGTGGAGCCTACAAGGATGTATTCACGGCGTTTTTCGAAGCAGATCACCTGCCCCGGAACCGAATAGATGACGGAGCCCTGATGTCACACCACACCGGCTTGAAATTCCTCTGAGCACCTGCCATGCTCCCTGCACGAAGTCAGCAGGATCGAATCCGCCTTACCCAATGACGCCTCTCGCAGAATTTCATTCCGCCGTCTCCGCATGGTTCAAAGAGAGTTTCAAGGCCCCCACCGAGTGCCAACAACGGGCTTGGAAAGCAATCAAGCGCGGCCGTCACGCCCTGGTGGCCGCCCCCACCGGTTCCGGCAAGACCCTGGCCGCCTTTCTCGCCGCCATCGACGAACTTGTGCGGCGGGCCGAAGCCGGGCAGTTGAACGATGAAACCCGGGTACTTTACATCTCTCCCCTCAAGGCCCTCAGCCACGACATCGAAAAGAACCTGGAGCAGCCCCTGGAAGCCATCCAGCGCCACCTGCTGGAAGCGGGCCTGGCCGCACCCATCCGGGCCCAGAGCCGCACCGGGGATACCCCGGTGGCCGCCAGGCGCGCCATGGTCAGGCGCCCGCCCCATATCCTGGTCACCACCCCGGAATCGCTCTACATTCTGCTGACCTCCGACAGTGGCCGGCTGATGCTGAAAACGGTACGCACCGTGATCGTCGACGAGATCCACGCCCTGATCGGGGACAAACGCGGCGCCCACCTGGCCCTGTCCCTGGAACGGCTGTCCCATCTGTGTGATGAATCTGTCACCCGTATCGGCCTTTCCGCCACTCAGACTCCGCTGACCACCGTGGCCCGTTTTCTGTTGGGAGACCGTCCGCTGGAAGAATGCGATATCATCGACGCCGGTTTCCTGCGCACTCTGGATCTGGACATTGTCCTGCCGGATCTGCCCCTGGAGGCGGTACTGTCCCAGGAGGCAGCCAAATCCCTGTATGACCGCATGACGGAGCTGATCCGTAACCACCGCACGACCTTGGTGTTCGTCAACACACGCCGCCAGGCCGAACGTGTGGCCCGGGCGCTGAGCGAAAGGCTGGGGGAGGACCAGGTGACCTCTCACCACGGCAGTCTTGCCCGACCCCAGCGGCTGGAAGCCGAACGCCGCCTCAAGGCCGGTGAACTGAAGGCGCTGGTGGCCACCGCTTCCCTAGAGCTGGGAATAGACATTGGCGACGTGGACCTAGTGTGCCAGCTGGGGATCACCGATTCGGTGACCACCTGGCTGCAGCGACTCGGCCGCGCCGGCCACAGCCTAGACCGGATACCCAAGGGGCGGCTGTTCCCCACCAGCCGCGATGAACTGGTGACCGCCCTTGCACTGGTGGACGCGATCCGACACCGGAAACTGGAACCCAGCCATATCGCCCCCGCCCATCTGGACGTGCTGGCCCAGCAGATCGTGGCGATGTGTGCCACCGACGAGTGGGAGGAGGGCCGGTTGTTACAAACCATCCGCCGCGCTGCGCCCTACGCAAAGCTGTCACGGAAATCCTTCGCAGAGATCCTCACCATGCTGGCGGAAGGCTATGCCACCTCCCGCGGCCGTCGCAGTGCCTATCTGCATTGGAACCGGATCCAGCATCGCCTCCGGGGACGCCGGAATGCCCGTCTCACCGCCATCACCTGCGGTGGCGCGATTCCCGATAACGCTGACTACCAGGTGATCGTCGAACCCACGGGTGAGGTCATCGGTAGCGTGGACGAGGACTTCGCCATAGAGAGCCTGGCCGGTGACATCTTCCAACTGGGTAACAGCAGCTGGCGAGTACTGAGACTGGAGCGCGACGCCCTGCGGGTGGAGGACGCGAAGGGCGCCCCGCCCAACATCCCCTTCTGGTTCGGCGAGGCCCCGGGGCGCAGCGATGTGCTCGCCCAGGCGGTCTCCCGGCTGCGGGAGGAAATCTTCCAAAGCGTCATGGAGACCCCAGGGAGGACAGGGAGCGGTCTGAAGGGCGTACCCGGCCCGGACGGCCGGGTCCCGAGCGTACAGGGAAGTATTCACAGCGTCCCTGAAGACCGCTCCCTGCCCTCCCCCCCAAATCCTTTGGAGGCCGTCCAAAGCCAACTGCGGCAATCGCTGAAAGTGAATCCCGAGGCCATCCGCCAGGCGGTGGACTATCTGGCAGCCGCCGGCAGGGCCTTGGGCACCATGCCCAGCCAAAAGCGCATCGTGCTGGAGCGGTTCTTCGACGAGGCCGGTGATCTGCACCTGATCATCCACAGCCCCTACGGCAGCCGGATCAACCGGGCCTGGGGGCTGGCGCTGCGCAAGCGTTTCTGCCGCCGCTTCAATTTCGAACTCCAGGCCGCCGCCACCGAGGACGCCTTGCTGCTGTCCCTGGGATCGGGACAGAGTTTTCCCCTCGAAGCGGTGAAAGACTTCCTCCACAGCGCCACGGTGCGCGACCTGTTGATCCAGGCGGTGCTGGACAATCCCATGTTCACCGCCCGCTGGCGCTGGAACGCCACCATCTCCCTGGCAGTGCGGCGCTTCCGCAACGGCCGCAAGACGCCCCCCTACCTGATCCGCATGGAGGCAGAGGACCTGGTGACCGCCGTGTTTCCCGACCAGCTGGCCTGCCTGGAGAACATTCAGGGCGACCGGGAGATCCCGGACCACCCGCTGGTGCGCCAGACCCTGGAGGACTGCCTCCACGAAGCCATGGATATCGAAGGTCTGGAACGAATTCTGCGTGGGATCGAGGCGGGGGAGATCGAGGTGGTCGCCAGGGAAACGGTCGAGCCCTCGCCGCTGGCGGCGGAAATGGTAGGTGCCAGGATATACGCCTTTCTGGATGGCGCACCGCTGGAGGAAAGGCGGGTGCGCGCAGTCTCACAACGACGGTGGCTCAATCCCAACACAGACACGGACCTGGCGTGTCTCGATTCCCGGGCAATTGAACAGGTCAAACAGGAAGTCTGGCCCCATCCCCGTGACACCGATGAAATGCATGACGTTTTGCTTTGTAGCGGTTATATCACCAACACAGACTGCGATCCTCAATGGCGGCCATGGCTCGAAATCCTGGAACGGCAGGGACGGGCCTGGCAATACGAATGCAGGCTTTGGCTTGCCGCTGAACACTGGCCACGCTGGCATGCCATCGCTCCCAAGGTGGAATCACATCCCAACCCATCGCTACCATCAAGCATTGCCAACGAACGATGGAATGTCGAGGATGCCATGGTGGCAATCATCAGAGACCGGCTTGGCATAACGGGGCCTGTCACCATCGACATTCTGGTCCAGGAAACCGGTTTCCCGACCCATCGCATTGAACAAGCCCTGTTGCAGTTGGAGCAGGAAGGGAGCATTCTCCGTGGAGACTTCGGATGGTGCGAGCGTGGTCTTTTGGCCCGGATCCATCGTATTACCCTCGATACCTTGCGCGCAGCGATCGAACCGGCCTCCCATGCCGGTTTCATGCGTTTTCTGCTGCGTTGGCAACACATCCATCCTGACACCAGGCTGGAAGGTCCCGAAGCCTTGTGTCAAATCTTAGAACAACTCGAAGGACTGGAGGCCCCGGCAGAGCAATGGGAAACGAACATCCTCCCCTCACGTATGGTGGAATACGATCCTTCCTGGCTGGACCGGCTCTGTCTGGCGGGACGTTATCGCTGGCTACGGTTGACACCGAGTGGAAAATTGACCCCGCCCAAGCGCATTCCCATCGCGTTTGTGCCCAGAAGACATCTGCACCACTGGTTGGCATCGAACCATCGCCCTGCTCCCCAGACCCACCTGGCCAACAGACTCCTGGAAATACTGAACCTGCAGGGTGCCCTTTTCTTCGACGAGCTCCTGGACAGCTGCCGGCTGCTTCCTTCCCAACTGGAATCTGCGCTGGCCGAACTGGTGGCCTTGGGCCAGGTCAGCGCTGACAGTTTCGATGGGCTCCGCTCGCTCACCCTGCCGGAAGCAAAGAAACGCCGCTACAAACGGGTGTTGCCCAGTCTGGAAAATGCCGGCCGCTGGCAAAGCCTGAAGCACTCCCAAGAACACAAGCAGGAAGAAAGTACCGAGCATATGGCCCGCTGCCTACTCAGGCGTTACGGGGTGGTGTTCCGTGCCCTGATGGCCAGAGAAACCGCCATGCCACCCTGGATTCACCTGGTCAGGGTCTATCGCCGCATGGAAGCGAGGGGGGAGATTCGCGGGGGCCGGTTTGTCGCCGGACAATTCGGGGAACAGTTCGCATTGCCGGAGGCGGTGGAAATGCTACGAAAAGCAGAAAAAAAGAAGGACAATGGCAGCATCACCCTGTCCGCAACCGATCCTGTCAATCTGTTCCCGCTGTTTGGCGCCTCCGGGCAAATAGCTGTGGAAAAAGGAGTGCTGCTGCAAATCGTCAATGGCGTCCCACAAACCCAGCAGACGGGGATAAATCAGGGCTAAAGAAAGACCAGAGGGATCAGCCAGATCAGCATTCCCACCACCACGGGAATGCCAATCAGATTGAGAAACAGGCCGGTCCGTATCATATCCCGCATCCTGATCATCCCACTGCCAAAAACGATGGCATTGGGCGGCGTGGCCACAGGAAACATAAAGGCGCATGATGCGGAAAAGGTAGCCGGCAACATCAGCCAGAGGGGGTCGATAGCAAATCCCTTGGCAAGTGATGCCAGGACGGGAAGGATCATCTGGGTCGTGGAGGTATTCGAGGTCAACTCGGTGAGAAAAGTCATTCCTCCTGCCACCATGAGCATCAATCCGGTCTTGCTGATACCCGCCAAATCCCCCAAACCGGATGCCAAAACGATCGACAGACCACTATCCACGAACCCAGACGCCAAAGCAAAACCGCCACCGAAGAGGATCACCACTGGCCATGGCAACCGCCCGAATGCCTGTACATCCAATAAAGTGGTATTCCCCTTGCCCGGAATCATGAACAACAACAACGCCATGGCTATAGCCACCGTGCCATCGTCCAACAACTTTCCATTGGCCAACCATCTCTGCCATCCGGACAAATGCCAGCCGCCGAGGCCGATTCCCTTACGCCCAATCCACAGCAACGCTGTCAAGGCAAATACCGCTGCCACTTTCTTCTCTTCCGCCGAGATGGGCCCCAATTGCTGCCGCTCCTGCTTGATGATCGTTTCCAGATCGATTCCCTGACCGAATCCACGCAGATACAAAACGGACAAATAGAGCGCAAGCACTGCCAACATGACCAGCCCGACAGGCGCTCCAACCAACAACCAGCGCGCAAAGTCCACTTCCACACCGGCAACATCTCCATAAAGTTTGGCGAACACCAGGTTGGGCGGGGTTCCCACCAGGGACATCATTCCCCCCAGGGAGGCGGAGTAGGCGATAGCGAGCAGCAGTGCGACTCCCAACCGCCGTGCCATCTCGATGGTGACCAGACCTTCGAAACGGTTGAGTATCGCAAGGGCGATCGGCAACATGACCAGGGTGGATGCGGTATTGGAGATCCACATGGACAGGAAGGACGTCGCGGTAATGAATCCCGTTACCAAAGCGACAGGGTGTCCGCCAAAGAGACCCAACACGGCCAGGGCGATTCTACGGTGCAATCCGCAACGTTCCATAGCCTGGGCGATCAGAAAACCACCAATGAGCAAAAATACAGTGGAATTCATATACTTGCCCGCCACTACCTTGGAGGAAGCAATCCCTAGCAGGGGAAACAGCACCAAAGGCAGCAAGGCTGTCACCGCCAGCGGAATCGCTTCAGTCATCCACAACAGCGCCATCAGTACCGCCACTGCGGCCATGTGGTTACTGGAGACAGACCCGAGATCGAGCGTTACCAGAAGCAGCGCGAAGATGGCCCATGCAGCAATGAGCAGGTGGGATTTCACTGGTGCCAGGCAGGGCTCAATTCGTGCACCGC
>JALVSV010000092.1 GCA_027024125.1 Methylothermaceae bacterium
GGTGAGCACGGTCAGGCAGCCGGCTTCCAGCTGCAGGTTCACGCAGTCGAGCACCGGGTTTGTGCAACCGGGATAGCTGAAACTGACGTTGCGCAGTTCGATGCTCCCCCGACACCCATCCAGGGGTTGGGCATCAGGAAGATCAGCGATGGCCGGGCGCTGGCTGAGCAGGCGTCCCAAATGCTCGGCGCGGGTGAGACCACGGCTGACTGCAGCCGCCATTTCGTTGATTTTTTCCACCGGTTTGAGCAACTGGATCATGTAGGCGACGAACACCGTCATCTCGCCCAGGGTCAACTGACCGCGCACCACCATGATGCCGCTGCATCCCATGATCAGCGCCACCGCAAGACCGTTGATCAACTGCATGGCGCGTTCCATGCCTACGGCATCCGCCGTTTCCGCAAGTCCGGCCTGCAGGCTGGCACGGTTCAGGTCGCGGAAACGACGGCGGACATGCTGCTCTGCACCCATCGCCTGTACCGTGTCCATTCCCCTGACGAATTCATGGGTGAATCCAGCCACCCCGCCTTCCCGGACTCTTTTCAAACGCGAACTTTGGCGCAGCCGGGTGCCTTTGATGCGCACCAGCACGGCCAGAATGACCACCATGATCAGGCCGGCATCGGCCAGCAGGGGCTCGATCATATACATGACCCCCAGCGTAAATACGGTGATGGCCAGATGACGGAAGACCAATGGCACGGTTTTGCTGAGCAGCCGTACCAGGTGATGGACATCCACCAGGATATGCAGTCCCAGATCCCCGCTGCACCGCTGGGAGCGCTGCTGACATGACAGTGTCTGGAAGTGCTGCAACACCTTGTCCCTAAGGCTCAGCACCATGCGTTCGCGTACCCGGGCGCCTGCCATCTTTTCCGCCGCCCCGCAAAGCGTGGCGAACAGCGCGATCCCGGCATAGCCGGCAGCGAAGACGATCACCAGGTGCTCCCGGCCCGGCACCATGCCGAACTGATCGGATAGCCATTGGATGGTCAAAATGAGAGGTTGCGGGAGTCGATGGCCTGCCACCACATGATCGATGATCAACTTCAGGGGCCAGGGCAGCAATACCAGCGCCCCCACTGCCGCGATCCCGAACAGATAACCGCGCAACAGGGTCCAGCGACAGGCCCACAAATCCGGCCCCGCCAGCTGCCATACCTGTCGCCAGGGCGTATGTTCCAGGGTGGACGAAGTCGAATTTTCCTGAACCTTCACTGGCGGCCTCCAGCGACAGACCCCATCCAAACCGGCGGATGCTGTCCCAGGGCGATGTTCCCGGCCAGTCCAAGCAGTGGTTGCAGCAGCGCCGGTCGCCCGTGTTTCAGGCGGGTGATACTGCGCGCCAGCCTCTCGCTGAGCAACGCGGCGGCCACGTGCCAACGCAAATCATCGGGATCGATCTGCCATTGGATGTGGCGGCGGTAGTGAATGAGAAACTGATCGATCATCCGATGGACCGAAGTTCTGTCCAGCCGGCCCAGCAACGACAGATTGAGCAGGGAGGCGATCAGGCTGCCGAGGTCCTCGAGGGGATCGCCTCGGTGGACGCTGTCCAGATCGATGAGAAATACGCGGCTGCCATCGGACAGGATGTTCTTCAGGTGCAGATCACCGTGAAGGGTGGCAAGGGGACGCTTGTGTTCCTGTGGCCGGCTATGGATCAAATTCCCGATCACCAGCTCCAGATGCCTCGCAAGCTCCGGTCTGACCTGAACCACCAGGGTCAGCACCCGCTGCAATTTCGTCAGGCAATCCTGGCTGCCGCCGCCGTCCAATGATGCCAACGGAGTCTGGTGGAGAGCGGCCACGTTGGCAGCGATCGCCGCCATCTGCCGGTGAAATTCCGGCTCTTTCCGCAGCTGATCCAAGGCCGGTATTCCTGCCACCTCCCGCTGCCAGAACATTTTCCAGTGCTCAAGATAGTTCAGCGGCCGGGGAATCGACAGCCGTCCCTGCCGACGTGCGGTGCTCTGCCACAACTGCGCCATCGCCCGCATGGTGCGTGCACCCTGATCGTTGTAGTACGTTTTTCCGTACAGGACCGGGTGGTGGACTTCGCCGGTGACGGCATGAGTCAGCCTGAACCCGACCCGTACGCAGCAGCTGTGTTCCGGAAGGTAATGGACGATTGTCGAACGCAAATGGGAAACCTGCCATTGTTTCCCCCAGTGGGAGGCCACCACGCCGGGCAGGATGTCACGGGCCATGCCGGACTGGTCGCAGATCATGGGGAGGGCGGTCAGTTTTCTGTCATTGGGAAACGACCAGATCAGACAATCGAACTCGGGCAAATGAATCAGCGATGGCGCGATGCCATTTTCCGGCCTGCCCCCCCTGAGTGCCTTGGCATGGCGGCTGTATGATCCGCCTGGTTCGTAAAACCGGGCGCTGAGCAGCAGCTGTGCAGGGCTGCCGTCATCCGCCTTCGACAGCTGCAAGCGGTAGCAGACCAGGCAGTTTTTTCCCGGCTTGTATTTGACCCGGTCTATATCGCAACGCCGGATCAGATAATCGAGCCCTGGAAATACCTTGGCCTGCAGCACGTGCGCCATCCTTCCGCTGTCGAGCGCCAGGGACATATGCCGGATCACGGGATCCTGGAAGGAAACCTGCACCGGTGTCATGACGGTTCTCCTGCCGTTGCCAGCGTCCGCCCGGCAAGGTCCATCCTGTCGCCATTGAGGACAAAAGCGTGCAGAGGCCGTCCCCGGCTATCCAGACGCAAAAAACCGAAACGACCCCGGAACCCGATCTCCTGGTCATTCCATTGCTCGCCCTTATCTCCATGGGCGATGAAGTAATAATCATTCACCACTTGCCCGTGACGCTGCAGGTGACAATGAAAAGCGCTGCATCCTTCCCCTGCCGGCAAAGGGTTGATCACGACCCGAGGGGCGTGCTGTGCGTAGGGGAAGAGCAGGGTCTGAAACAGCGCCCTGCGGCCGTGACAGTCATAGCGCAGCACTGGAATGGGGTGCTTGCTGCCATACACCGGCGAAAACCATCCTTTGTCCACCCGGAAGCGGGTTGCCACTTCGGTCTGGACCACCAACAGGTTTGGGCTGTCGGCAAACTGCCCATGGCCGGGGGTCCACAGCTGAACATTTCCATCCGCCTCAGGGGAAAGATGAAAGCGCAGGCAGTAGTCGTGCCCGACGTCGTCCTCCAGATAATCGCAGATCAGCCAGTATTCGCTCAGGGCGAAGAAGACCTTGCGATGATGGATCGCGCTGTATTCGTGGCTGCGGGCGATGCCATGGATGAAATCGAAATGCCGGGTGGTGACAAATTCTCTCAGTTCGGCAACCGGATGGGGGCCGGTGATTCTGAACTTGCCGTGCCGGGGACTGTATTCATAGCGGGCCTGGTCCTTACCATCCACCTGGACGGTGTTGTGGGAGGCTGTACAGCGAAATCTTACCCGCCAGTTGGTTTCTCCACTTTCGTCGTAGGTATATCGGCCAGGATCGACGACCAGTGAACGTCCATGGGCGGCCACCTCGATATTGAGCAGATCCAGGTGGCCGTGATTGCCGGCACCCAGGGGGCCGCAATCGAAAATCAGGTAGCGGCCATCGGTGTAATGTTCATCCCTGCTTTGCCAGGGGCTTCGAAGAATGTAATATCCACCGACGGCAAAGCCGCGCGAACGTTGCTGCGGCGCCTGGCCGGACTGGCCAAAGGTCGTGACGAAGCGCAGCCTGGGATCCGGATAGAGCTTGTCAGCCTGAACCAGGAGTTCATGAAAACAGCCTGTGTCTCCGTCGCTCAGGGAGGGGATAGCACCGTCGGGCTTGTGCACCCAAAGGGAGAATTGCAGGGCCCGGCGAATGGCCAAGTCGAATTCGGCAGGAAAATGGATTTCGTTGTCCACCGCCAGCTGTTTCACCGCCAGGAAATTTTTCAACACCGTGTGGTGGTAGAAGGTGGACAGTTCGCAGTGCACACCATCCGGCAGGATATCTTGTTGGGCGTTTTCGGTCAGTGCCTCGACAGAGAACGCCAGCCACTCACCAGCCTGGCGGAATTCGGGAAACACCACCGCGGCAAGAAACAAGGTATAGAGCTCAAGGGTTCGGTGATTGCGGGCAGAGGTCAGATGATGACGCAGATAATCCAGCTGTCGATGGAGGGAATCCAGGAACCTCATCAGGAAATCTGACGGGATGCATGGCTCCGGAATGGTGTGGACGAAGTAATGGAAGGCAAAGATCCAGTTTTGGATTCGCCTGCCGGTCACATCGCTGGCGATGAAGCCCGGCTCCACCTGGGCAATCCAGGACTCGGTCAAACAAACCCACTGGTCCCGGTAACGGATATCGCCTGTGCGCCGAAAATGCAGCCCCAGGCCCACGAAGTAATAGCACTTGTGGAGCAATATCTGCCACTCGATGTCACGGCTGGGATTGGCAAGCCAATCGATGCCCCCGGGGTAGCAGTGACGCTCATGATTGAAGGTAAACGCATTATCGAGGACATCGTCGATCAGGTTCTTTTCCAGATGCTCGTCATCGACCTGGGGGCGGAAACGGATGTGAGGCCGATGATGGAAATGCTCCAATAACTGCCTGGGAGAAAAACCGTCATACGGCCGTTTGAAGATAGCCATTGCCTGCGCTCCTCCGACGGTCCCGGTAGGAGATGGCACTAACGCTTCCGCGGCGCAAAAATTTTTGCATTCCATAAGGCAAGTCGTCGGCTCAATCGTTTGCCTGTTTATCCAGCCTGCCGGCTGAAAGGTTCAATCAAGCGTGGATTGGCAGGGACATACTCCTCGTTGGGGGCCACAGACAAGGTCTTTCAGTGTGGGAAATGAAACAATGGTGAAATGGGAGGTTGACCTGACTTGGGAACCCCTGATCAGGTCTCATTTAGATCAGGGGGTGAAATCTTAAGATCTCTCACATTCATTCGAGACACTGCGTGGATTTCTCACTGACCGGTCAGGTCCTGCCTATGACTTACTCGATTATTTTCAACGCCATGCTGGCATCGACCACAGACAGTGGCTGACGGCTGTAGGCCCGCCAGACGACGTTCTGGATATCGGAGGGGGAGAGCTTGGGCTGCACCTGCAACAGCAGGGCGATGAGCCCGGATATGTGGGCGGTGGAAGCCGAGCTGCCGGAAATGAGATTGTAAGTTGCGCCGGGAAAAGTGGTGAGGATTTTCTCCCCGGGCGCGGCGACGCATCTTTTCCTGTCGGCCTGGGGGTCGGAAGGAATATAGCCGGGTTGACGAACTGTGATCACCTCGGGCATATCGGCGGGAAAGCCTGACTCTTGACCATACTGTTGAGGTTCTGCTGCCACGACGATGATGCCCTGATCCACCGCCTTCTCGATCAGGCGGCGCAACAAAGGATCCTCAGGACCGGTCAGGCTCAGGTTGATGATGTCTGGATGCAGCTGAATGGCAGTATTCAATGCCAGCGCCAGCGTGAGTGAGTTGCACTGGGCTTCCAAATCACCCGGATTTTCAGACCAACAGGCCCGCAAAGGCCATAGCTTCACATCCGGCGCCACTCCCACGATACCTTCTTCATTGGACTGGGCGGCGATGATACCGGCCATAGCAGTGCCGTGGATCTCTTTGGGGAATTCACCTGATGGGGATTGAATAAAATTCCGGTACAGGCCGATTTGGTCCTTGAGATCGGGGTGATCGAGATCGACGCCGGTGTCGATCAAGGCGATAGAGACTTCCCTACCGGTAGTCCGGCTGTGGATCGAATCGATGCGCATCTGCCGCAGGTTGCTCTGCAACGGAAAGTAGGGATCGCGGTGGGGCAGCATCTGAGTCCGGTAGCGCATCACAGGTTGCGAGATCGTCAACCTTTGGTCGCTGCTCAATTCGGCAAGCACCTTTTCCAAAGGTTTGTCAGCAGGAGCCACCATCACGGCGCAATGCTCGCCCAGTTCAGTAATGGGCCATTGGGTGGCAACTTCCAACTGGTGTTGCTTTGCCAGTTGATTGACGATTTTCCTGGCCCAGGTTGAACTCTGGTAGCTGCCGCGGCGCCGGTAACTGCGCCCGGGCCCGCCCCGGATCACCCTGGTCAGGGTACGATCGGGAAAACCGATCATGACTAACCTCTCCTGTGGAAGGCTGTCAATATTGACCAGGAAAAGTTCGTCCTCTGCCGAAATGACAATCGGGCTCAAAAGAACAAGCCAGGCCAGGAGCAGACAACGTTTGAAGTCAGCAATCATGATTGACCTCCCGGGGGCGGTTCCCCGTCTGCAACAGGCAGGGCTGGTTCGGCAAAAATCACCTGGGGCATGGCACGCAACCTTTTCGGGGCCTGTTGCATATTGACTGAACTGCCAAAGCGTACCACGTAGCTGCTGTGGCCTTCCATGGATCCACCGTGAATGATATCGACACCTTCCGCCAGCGGCTGCAACAATTTGTGTAATCGCCGCCTGTCGATTTCGGTAGACAAAATGATGCGAATGTCATTCTTTTGGAAACGGCTCTGAGGGGACATCGACAACGTGCGATATTCCGTGTCCAGCATCCTGGCCAGCCACAATTGCCCTGCCAATAACACCAACATCGGTATCAGCAGTACCACCACAGTCATCGCTGCTGTCAGCGGGGAAGAAAAAAACCGATCCAGCGAAGGAAGCCTGAAACGCACTTTGTCAGGCTCATTAGCCTGGTGGTTTCCTTTTGCTTCAACCTGTTGCCAGAATTTATCCATGGCAGCCTCGGTGGACACACCCATATCGGGGGCCTGCTCAATCGTTTGGGCCAACCGGCTCAGACGGGACAAGGTCTTGCGGCACAAAGCGCAATTCTGCAGATGGATTTTCACCGTCTTGCGCTCGGCTTCGCTCAAGGTGCCGTTGATATACCACGGCAACAACAGATCGACCTGTTGATGCACCTGTTTATTGGGAAGGGGAAAAACTTTCATTATGGTTCACCTGAAGGTTGGCCCGCCAACCCTGGCAGAATCTTTTGCAATTTTTTGCGGGCGTAGAACATTCGGGTTTTGACGGTATTTTCTGAACATCCCATGATATTGCCAATTTCCTGATAGGACATCCCGAAAAAATAGGTCAGCTCCATCACTGTTCGTTGTTCCGTGGACAGCTTGGCAAAGGCGACATTCAACCATTCGGTATTTTCATATTCATTGACAGAATCACCATCGCAGGCTGGTTCACCTGGAATCGCATCCAGCCCCACCAGCAGGGAATCTTTTTTATCCAGCCGCAACGCATGGAGAGATTTGTTGTAAGCGATACCAAACACCCAGGTGGAAGGACGGCAGGTGCCATCAAACGTGTCGGCCTTCTGCCAGATCACGTACATCACATCGTTGACGATTTCTTCAAGTCGGTTCAATTGTCCGGTGATCCTATGACAAAAACGCAACAACCTGGAGTGATAGGCACGATAGAAATTCTCGAACGCCCGCCGGTCCCCCATGGCAATTTCCTTCAGCCATTGAGATTCAAGCTGATCCAACTGCTGCCTGGAAGGGGAATCGTTTTTTTGCGCCACAGGACACCTGCGATACCTGTCCATGTCATACCTTGATTGTTGCGTCAGCCTATGGATTCCAGGAGATTGGAAAAAGGTTCAAGCCACCGGGGTCGGTCAAAAAAAACGCCGATGAACCTGCGATCAAAATCCAACCGAAATGGTAAAAAGAAAGGTGGGAGCCAGTTTCTTAGGATCGTAAGGCCAGGGGACTCTTTTTGCATTCGACGTGGCATGGACGGATTGCACATAGCGGAAATCCAGCACCGCATACTTGAAGAACCAGCTGATGCCGCCATCCCAATACAGGTAATCGTATTCAAGAACCTGCTTGGTCTGGGTATAGCCAAGGGTGCCGGAAATTTCTAAGACGTCGCTGATGGGATAACGAAGCGACAATTCATAATCAAAGGCAGATTGGCCATGGCTGAAAAAATCTGGCGCCCAGGCAAACTGGAAGGACGCCAGATCACGGAAATGCACCAGACCGTAATATTCGTTGTAATCCGCGCTGTGGCCAAAGATCTTCCCGGCATAAATGTAGCGGGTGACATAGGCTTCAAAGCGCCAATCTTCCAGCACCGGAATGCTCCAGCCGATATAGGGACTGATTTCCACCCGGGCTGGATCATCGAACTCGTCCTCATCCTCGCCAAAATCCACCATGGAAGTCCAGACACCAACAAAAAATCCAATGTCGTGTTCGTAATCCAGATTGAGCTGGGCCACCGGATGACCATCGCTTTTGGAGTACCCCCGATAAACGTAGTTGTTGGTACCGTGCAGGCTGGCGCTGAAATCAGCCCAGGCAGGAAATCCTCCCGATACAAGGCAAGCGGCACAGGCAATCGCCAGGGTGGAGGAAAATTTCGACAACCTCCCGGTAGGAAGAGAAAGGAATGAAATAAACAAATTATGACGGCGCATGATGGAATCAATGCTAATCATAGCCAAACCGCTTGCCAAATTCCTCCCTTCCGCCTCCTGATCCACAATAATTGACGAGCCTTTGTTTCTGGATGAACTTTTACTCACCTCGGGGGAATGTATGGGTGGACTCCTGCGAAGGTTGCATACGGTAACAGACGCGTTAACACAAATGATTCTTTTTTATATCCTTTGTTATTACTCGGCCGAAAGGCTGAAGATCCCGGAAAACACGACAGGCATGAACGCAGACAAGGGTTGTCTGCCCAAGGCGCCTATCGGTCGCTAGGACAAACACAACCATGCAAAGAATCACAGAAATCGGCATTAGGAAAGTGGCGTCCATCCCGCAAATTGACTGCAGAATCGCTGTCTACTCCCACGATACCTTTGGGCTCGGCAATATCCGCCGCATGTTGGCCATCTGCCAGCACATGCTCGACCACAACAGGAACTTCACCATTCTGCTGATCACCGGTTCACCGATGATTCACCGCCTGCCACTGCCGGCTGAAAGATTCGATTATGTGAAGCTGCCCTGTCTGTCCCGTAGCAGTGCCGAAAAGTATCTGGTCAAATCCCTGGGGACCAGTTTAGAACACACCATGGAATTGCGGGCGCAGATGATAAAGACCACTTTGATTGGTTTTCAGCCTGATCTGGTACTGGTGGACAAGAAACCCTGCGGAGTGACCAAGGAATTGATTCCAGCTCTGGAGGCTTCATTCGATGTCAACCCCACGGCGCACTGGGTGCTGTTGCTGCGGGACATTCTCGATGCACCGGACAGAACCCGACAGGTTTGGCATAAACACGACTACTTCGACGTCATCAATCGTTATTATTCGCAGGTGCTGGTGGTTGGATCACGCGAAATTTTCGATGTGGGAAAGGAATATGATTTCCCTACGCAGGTGCGGACGAAAATGAAATACTGTGGTTATATCCATAAGCCACTGACCCGCACCCGGAATTTGCTTCCCCGCAAACACAGAAAGACCATTCTGGTCACGCCGGGTGGCGGCCAGGATGGATTCCGCCTGATCCGAACCTATCTGCAAGGTCTGACTACGCATACGCTGGAAGACTGGCATTCCACCATCATCACTGGCCCGGAAATGGATGGACGGGCCAGGGAAGACATTACACGACTGGCTTCAGCCACAGGCGCTTCAGTGAAAGTTGAGACTTTCACCGCAGATATGCAGAACATGATGTTCCATGCCGATGTGGTTGTCGCCATGGGTGGCTACAATACTGTCTGTGAAATCGTCTCCATGGGCAAACCCGCCGTGATCCTGCCCCGCAAGCACCCGGTGCAGGAGCAATGGATACGGGCGCAAAGATTCGCCCAGAGGGGATTGCTATGCTGTCTGGATCCAGATCAACTGACCCCGCAACGCTTGATTGGTGCTGTCGAAGGTCAGCTTAACCGAACCGGTATCACCCCGGCTGTTTCGATGCCACCGGTTGATTGGCAGGGACTGGAACGCGTGTCACAGTCGATCCGGTCTCTGTTGGCGAAACCCGGAATTGCCGCCTGCAATGCCTGAAGGGCGGTTCCCTTACCCGGGGTGAACGCTGGAACTCATTTCATAGAAGTCGGCATCCATGCATTCGGTGAATAATTGCTTCAGCCGCAAATTGGTGCTTCTTGCATCGAATTCTCTGCAAACTTTATTTCTTGCATTGTCACCCAGTTCATGGCGCTTGGCGGCATCGGCAAGCAACGTTTCCAACGCCTCTGTCAGCGCATCCACATTTTTTTCCGCCACCAGCAACCCGTCACGATCATGATCGATCAGTTCGGGAATCCCTGATATCCGGCTTGCAACCACTGCCAGACCACTGGCCATGGCCTCCATCAGGACATTGGGAATACCGTCGCGATCCCCGTTGTCGAGCACCTGGCACGGCAGGGCGAATATGTCCATCTGCCGGTAAATGTCGGCCAGCGCCTCGTGAGTGACCGGTCCCTGCAGAGAAATCTGGTTGTGCAATTCCAGCTCATCGACCAGTTCACGGATCCCCTGATAGCCCTCACCATATTCCCCCAGAATCCTGCAATGGAAAGCCAGTCCCTTTTGTTTCAGGTCGTGACAGGCTTCGACCAGGTAATGAAAACCCTTTTTTTCGACGAACCGGCCAACAGCGATGATCTGTACAATTGGGTTCTGCCTGGCTTCAGGTGCAGGCCGGAATTGTTCGATGTCCAGTCCGTGATAGACCAGATGAATGGAATCCCGCTCCGTCAGGCTTCTGAGATACTTGAGGTTGGCGCCGGTACACGTGGTGACGAAGCGGGCCTGACGGATCTTCAGGCCAAGCAAGTCTCCAGGATTCTGGTCCTTTTGATAGATATCCTTGGCGTGGGCGGTAAAACTGAAGGATCTGCCGCTCATGGATGAGACGAACAGGGCTACGGTGGTGGCCCCGTGGCAGAAGTGGGCGTGCAGATGACGGATCGACTCCGACTCGATGACCTCGAGAGCGATGATTCCCGCCTGGAGGAACTCCTTGATGAACACTTTCCGCAGCCCGCCGAAGGTTGACTTGCGATAGCGAAGGCTCCACCACAGAGCTTTGGTCAGGGTGGCCAGATAGGGGAGTGGTCGTCGCCGGAACAACCGAAGATGGTCGCGGCAACAGACAGGCAGATTGTCCTTCAACCAAGACCACAGCGTAGTGCTTGACAGGGAGGTCATTGGAGGCAGCACCGTCAGCGGGGCCCGGATTTGACTGACACCTTCGTGGACCTGCTCTTCCTCGCCTTGCTTGATGGAAAACAGATACAACCTCAATCCGAAGGATTCGAGCAGGCGGATTTCGTTGCTGATGAAGGTTTCTGACAGGCGGGGGAACCCTTTGAGGATATAGGCAATTTCACCTTGCATCGGTTTTTTCCTTTGGAATTAACGTGAAAAATCCATTGAAGCAACCGTAGGGTGCATTGCATGCACCAATTGAATGGTGCGTAAGACGCACCCTGCCATCATCTTTTATTTTCCGGGGTGATGGCAAATGCTTCATAAGTGGCGCCGTGAAAGAGCAGGAAAACTCATTGCATAGACGCACAGAACACAGAGAAATATTTATTTTGCAATCCCTCCGCGCCTCGGCGATGAAAAAGGATTCCCTGCTGGCGATCTGGTCCGTTCTTGCATCAACGAGTCGAAAAGGGTCTTCAGAGTGGCGAGATTGGGTGCCAGGGAGAATTCTGCAAGGACCCGCTCTTTTCCTGCGGCCCCCAGCCTGTGCCTTAACGACTGATCGCTCAACAACATCCCTAGGGCATCGGCCAATTTTCGTGGCTGATCGGGTTCGACCAGCAACCCGCTGACACGGTCCTGAACCAGCTCTGGAATACCGGAGACGGGTGTGGTCACTACTGGAACGCCCATGGCCATGGCTTCCATCAGTACGTTGGGAATACCGTCGCGGTCTCCGTCAGCTCCGATCCTGCACGGAAGGGCAAAGATACTGGCCTGGTGGTAAAGCCGGATCAGTTCCTTGTGAATCAGTTGACCGCGCAAAATGACCATCTCGGCAAGATCCAGGTCATCGATTTGTTTCTGCAACGCATCGCGTTCCGGACCATATCCCACGATTTCGCATCGGAAACGGCAGCCAGTCTGCTGCAACAGGGCGCAGGCCGCAATCAGGAGATCGAAGCCTTTTTTCTCTCTGAGCCTGCCTACAGTCAGAATCAACGGACATTCCGCCGGGGATGCAATTGCTGCGGTCAGATATTTGCCAAACCTTCGGAAATCGAAGCCATGATAGACGCACATCACAGGCGTGGAGGATTGATTGATCCGCTCCAGGTACTGGCGGTTGTATTCGGTGCACGTCACCACGAATCGGGCCGCGGAGATTTTCCTTTGCAGCTCTTCGGGGGCGGATAGATAGATATCCTTGGCATGAGCAGAGATGCTGTAGCCGGTTCCACAAAATGCTTTGACCAGTTCCGCCACCGTTGTGGGCGTGCTCGCAAAATGGGCGTGGACATGAACCATGTTTTTTTCCCTGACCAGTTTCGCGAGAGCAATGGCCTGCACGAACCGCTGCACTCCCCCATCAGGCCATGGAGCACCTTTGATCAGCAGGGCTATGAATTTCCACAACCCCAAGGGATTTCCCAGTACAAACAGCAGCAGCCCGGCTATCCGGTCAGGCTGGTACAGGGTCTTGCGATCCAGATAGTCCACCTGAGCCCTGACCCGCCTGACCTCATGGTGGGAACGCTCGTCCGTGGGTTTTTGCAGTGAGACGATGTGTAATGGATAGCCATCCTGCTCCAGTGCCAGGATTTCCTGCAGGATAAAGGTCTCGGAAACCTTGGGAAAGGTTTTGACCAGATAGCAAATCATCTTTCTTGTATTCGTCGGTGTATCCATAGTCCGATCCAATCCCAGAGAGCTTCTGATCAAGTGTCAATACGACCGAGGGTGGAAATCGTAATGATCCCTCACATACGTTCGTGACACTGCGTGGATTTCCCGCGGACGTTAGAAATGACAGAATCCATGCTAGAGCTTCCCATGTTGATGTTCAGTGGGTAAATCCCAATTTCCGCAGGTAAGGTTCAATCTTCTGGAATCAGGTGGTTATTCTTCCTGCACGACTCGTGGATAGATGGTCGGAGTTTGCCTGGCAAGACATTTGTGGTGGAATACTCCTATATGGAACAGAAACGAATATTGATCGGCGGCAACGGCCACTCACAGGTCTTTCTCGAAATCGCTCTCGCCAACCGTCACGGTCTGATCGCTGGTGCCACGGGAACCGGCAAGACCGTCTCCCTGAAAATCCTGGCAGAAGGTTTCTCGCAGGCCGGGGTACCCGTCTTCATGGCCGATGTGAAAGGGGATCTTTCGGGAATTGCAGCTGCAGGAACCATCAACCAGAAAATCCGCTCCAGACTGGAGAAAATCGGAATCGACAACTTTATACCCCGCGCCTTCCCAGTGATTTATTGGGACCTGTTTGGCCGAAGCGGCCATCCTATAAGGGCCACCCTCTCGGACCTTGGGCCCCTCCTGCTCGCAACCCTGCTGGAACTCAACGATACCCAGAGCGGCATACTCTACAGCGCCTTTCGCATCGCCGACGACGAAGGACTGTTATTGCTCGACCTGAAGGATTTACAAACCTTGTTGCGCTGGATGAACGACAACCGGCGGCAATTGGGCGAATACGGGCATTTCTCTCCTGCCAGCATAGGCGCCATTCAACGCCGGTTACTGGTGCTGGAGCAGCAGGGAGCCGAAAACTTTTTCGGTGAACCTGCCTTGGCTCTTGAGGATCTGATGCACACCGATTTTTCCGGTCAGGGAGTCATCAGTCTGCTGGACGCGCGTGACCTGATCCATCAATCGCCACGCCTGTATGCCGCTTTTTTGTTGTGGTTATTGTCCGAACTGTTCGAGAACCTCCCCGAAGTAGGGGATCCAGACCGCCCCAAGTTGATCCTGTTTTTCGATGAGGCCCATCTTCTGTTCAAACGCGCCCCCAAAGCTCTGCTGGACAGCATCGAACAGGTGGTGCGGCTGATCCGTTCCAAGGGGGTCGGGGTCTTCTTCATCACCCAAAACCCCCTGGACCTGCCGGATCCAGTATTGGGACAGTTGGGCTGCCGTATCCAGCACGCCCTCAGGGCCTATACTCCCCGGGAGAAAAAAGCGGTCAGAGTGGCTGCCCAGACATTCCGGCCCAACCCTGCCATCGATACTGAACGGGCGATCACCGAACTGGGTACCGGGGAAGCGCTGGTATCGGTACTTGGCCCAGACGGTGCTCCAACACCAGTGGAAAGAATCCTGATTCGACCACCTCATTCGCGAATCGGTCCGATCGACGAATCGGACAGGCAAACACTGATCGAACGATCTCCCCTCAACGGGAAATATGAGCAAACCCTGGACAGGGAATCGGCCTATGAAGTGTTGCTGCAACGCATCAATGCCCTGGAGGCCCCATCAACAACCAAAACCTCCCCCAAAGAAAGAAGAGGGAGACAAAGTGTCGGTGAAGCATTCTTGAAGAGCGCAGTCAGGAGTATCGGCCGGCAGATCGGTCGTGAATTGATCCGGGGCCTGATGGGTTCGTTGCTGGGAAGACGATGAAGAACGTTCCGAGGTTGATGACCGTCAGGCCCGAACAGGTAGGCGATGTCTACAGACGCCTGGGTGAACTGCTTGCCATTGCCGCCCGGCATTTTGGCTGGAAGGTGTTGCCTGGAATCGAAGTCAGTTTCGATCTGAAGGGTCAGGCAGCAGGGCAAATGCAGTTGCAAGGCAAGCAGCTTCGATTGCGCTTCAATCCAATTCTGATGAATCAGAATTACCAACATTTCATTGAAGTGGCGGTGGGCCATGAGCTGGCACATGCTGTCGCAGCTCTGGTGTATGGTCGCAAGATCAAACCCCATGGACTGGAATGGCAATCGATTATGGTACTGTTCGGACTGGAAGCCGAGCGCTGCCACGACTACGACGTGTCCCAGGCTCAGGTACGACGCCTGCAACGCTTCCGCTATCGCTGCGCCTGCAGGGAGCACGAACTCACAGTCATCCGCCATCGTCGTATCCAGAGCGGCGAAAGAGACTATATCTGTCGCTCGTGCGGCCAGAAACTCACTCTGATAGAGCAGGACCATTGATGCCTCCCATGATTCAGCAAAAGCTGATGGAGCTACTGGCCCAACTGGATACGCTCACTTGGATTGTAGTGCTAGTCAACTTGACCTTGATCATCTTTGCCAAACCACTGGTGACTCTTGCCTCAGGCCACGACAACAAGGAATCCCTACAGCGATTGAGAGTTCACGTACTACAGGCGCTGAACCTGGCCATCATGCTGGGATTCGTCTACTGGCATTTTTTCGCCTCGGCTGAAGGGCAGTGGGGACGCACTGTTCTAGGGATCCTGGTATTGCTGTATCTGGCCTACCTGGTTACTCATCTGCTGGGCATCTGGATCTTGCGGCGCTATGGCAAACGCAAGCAGATTCGCGGGGAATGGCGCTGGGTGGAGACTTACCAGTCGCGGCTTTTGATCCTCGTGGCCCGGATTTTCGTCTTCGTGGTCACCCTGATCAGCCTGGTACGGATGCTGGGATTCGAATCGTTGATGCATACGACAGGGGTGCTGGGTTTCGTAGGCGTCTTCCTGGCCCTGACGCAAGCCACTTGGGCGCCGGATCTTTTCAGTGGGCTGATCATGCTGCAAAGCGACATCCTGGAGGATGGCGACGTGGTTCGGGTAAAAGGGTCGGATCAGTTGTATGGGATGGTTTTCAAGACTAAGATGTTTCATACGGAGCTCCTCGACATCGTTGGCAACCACCGGGTCCTGATCCGTAACGCCGCGTTACGTGACAAGGTGATTCACAATCTATCCAAATTCGCCTCGGCCCGTGGCCTCAGAGAGCGATTGAATTTCAAGATTGGCTATGCCACGGCACCGGTGAAAGTGAGGGAAATGCTGGAAGCGGCCTGGCAAAAAGTGCTCGACGCACAGGTGGAAGGAATCGAGAGTCAGTTTCCGCTGGAAATAGGCCTGCACGAGACAGGAGATCACGCCGTGGAATGGTCGGTTTTCTATTACACCAAGCAACCCGATCGCTTACCCGCCATCCGCCAGGAGCTCAATGAAATCTTCTTCAAGACCTCGTTGGAGTATGGGATCTCGCTTGCCACGCCATTGACCCATACAGTCGACCTGCACACCTCCGCCATCCAGGAAGGCTGATTGCAATTTTTGCCAAACCCAACGGCCAAACCAGTGGCATGGTCCTTGATGGATCTTCAAGGCTCATGAAACAACCAGGTGAACGGTGATAATCACTTCTGATGATTTTCAGTCTTTGCCACTGCCTCGAAAACACAGGAATAGTCCTCGAAACGGTGCCTGGACAGGGCTTTTTCGTATAGTTCACGCATGGACCTGAGCGGCATGGAAACGATACCATCCGCTGTCTGCAGGAAAAGACCGATGTCCTTGATCAGGTGCTCGGTGGGAAAATTGGGATGACTATACTCGCGGGACTGCATCCTGGGCAGTTTCTTGTCGAAGGTGGGAGCATAGAGAGCACTTTGTCGCAACACATCCATGAAGATGTCGACTTTCACCTCGTGGCCTTGGACATAGGCCAGACTGGTGGCAAAAGCCACTGTGAGGGAAGCAATGAGCTGATTCAGTGCCAATTTGAGCGCAGCGGCCTGCCCCACCTCTCCAATCAAGCGGGGTGTCTCTCCCAATATCCCAAGCGTTTGCTCGACTCTGTTGAAAAGAATCTCAGGCCCACCCGCCATGATAATCAGTCGACCACTCCTGGCCTCGGGGATACTGCCCAGGACCGGCGCCTCCAGATAGTCGCCTCCCTTTCGCGCAACCAAGGCCGCCAGTACCTGACTCTGGTGGGGAGAGATTGTCGCCATCTGAACCAGCACTTTGCCAGCCAGGCCGAGTTGATTCAGCGTTGTTTCGGTAGCGCTGAAGTCACTCAAGGTGACAAATATCCAACCGGCCCCGGATACTGCTTCCCCGGGTGTGGGAAAAACTTCCGCACCTGCAGATTTCAAGGCTTCAGCTTTCGAGCGTGTTCGGTTCCAAACCCGCACCTGGTAGCCATGTTCCAGCAACCGGGTTGCCATCGGAGCTCCCATCAATCCGGTTCCCAACCAGGCAATGGCGGGTAAATTTCTGGTCATATGTTTTCTCTCTGTAGTTCTGAATCTTACGGGATGATTGTAACGAATCTGCCAAGGAGATAAGCACTATGCAAAATTTCGAACAGTGGATTTTAATCCATGAAATCCCCCTTAGGATGACCTTCACTTTTGGGGTACTGGGGTTGATGGCATTATGGGAAACGTTGTCCCCGCGAAGAAAACCTCTGTTGTCAAAACCCCTGCGCTGGCTAAACAACTTGAGTTTGGTCCTGCTCAACAATCTGATGGTGCGGGCACTGTTCCCTACCGCAGCGGTCGGGGTAGCAGCGTTTGCCCACAGTCGGGGTTGGGGACTCTTCAATTTGTATAATTTGCCTTTTCCCTGGATCATCCTGGTATCCATTCTCACACTTGATCTGGTCATTTACCTGCAACACGTGATGTTTCACGCAGTGCCGGCCCTATGGCGGCTGCATCGGGTCCATCATGCCGATCCGGATTTCGACGTGACTACCGGTCTTCGCTTCCACCCTTTGGAGATTTTACTGTCATTGGGCATCAAAGCCGCAGCCATCATCGTTCTTGGAGCCCCGATCGTAGCTGTCATCGTGTTTGAGATCCTGCTCAATGCCACTGCCATGTTCAATCACGGCAACGTGCGCCTGCCAAAGCGCCTCGACCAGTTGCTTCGCTTGCTGGTGGTAACTCCGGACATGCACCGGGTCCATCATTCAGTGGAGGACGACGAGGCCAACAGCAATTTCGGTTTCAATCTTCCCTGGTGGGACAGGCTGCTAGGAACCTATCGGGACAGCCCCCGCGCCGGACATACCGCCATGACAATCGGGATCCACAAACTGAGGGATTCACGTCAGGTGACGTGGCTGCCCGGAATGCTGATGATACCCTTTTCCTCCCCGGTGTCAGGTTATGTCATCAACCGCCGCGGATGGAATGGATTTCGAAAAAACAAGGAAAAAAGGTAGAATTGAATGTTTTTATAATCGAACGTGGAAAATCGTGTTGATAAGAGGGGTTCAATGACTGTTCACCAGCATCATCTAGATCAGATCGATATCGAAGTTCTACTCGAACTTTACCGCCAGGCCTGCATCAATGCACGCACTTACCTCTCGTTACGCTATTTGCGTTTTGCCATCTTCATCGCCATCAATGCCATTATCGGTGCCGCCACCTTCGCCATCACTGATCTGCACCCTTATCACACCTTCATTGCGATTTTCGGCATCATCATGACGATCTTGTTCTGGATCCTGGATCATCGCACTCAATTGTTCTATGACCTCAAATGCAAACGTATCCATGCCTGCGAGAAACTCCTTGGAGTAGCGGACTATTTCGTCCCCCAAACCCAGGAAGCGCCCGCAGGTGTTCCTGTCCGCCTGATGATGCACCTGATCTTTGCCACCATTCTGATTGCCTGGCTCACGGTCGAAGTCCTTTTCATCTTGCAACCCTGATTGATTACAAATAAATGGGCGCATCCTCCGGAGATTGTTCAGGTTGTGGAGGTTGTTCGGGTGGCGCCGGTGGAAGAGCTTTTTCCAGCTCGCGTTGCAAGCGTTCCATTTCCTGCTGCAACCTGGGAAGGGTCTGGTACTGCATCGTCTCTTCAGCTTCACGCATCTGCCTGGCCAGCTCTTCCATACGGCGCTGAAATTCCAGAAACTCTGGAGAACCAGGCAACTGTTCCAATCCTTTGTGAAAAGTCTCCAGTTGCCGCTCCAGCTCCCCCAACCCCTTGCTCAACCCCTGGATCAAAGGGCGCAGAAAATCACCAGACGCATCGCTGCCTTCGACAATCTGTCCTTCAGCGATAGGTTTTCCTTTG
>JALVSV010000093.1 GCA_027024125.1 Methylothermaceae bacterium
GACCATTACCATCGGTCCTCGTGAAGCCGGACATCTGCCTGCGTTTCTCAAGGACTGGAAACCGGCAGCGTAGATAGGGCTTAGGGGCTCAGGGCTCAGGGATCAGGAGAAGAAGAACATTCCGGTCCTGATCCCGTTTTTTCACAATCCCTAGTCCCTGACCCCTAACCCCAACCTCTGATTTATACAATGACTGTTACACTGACCATAGACGATAATCAGATCATCGCCGAGGAAGGGTTAACCATCCTTGAGGTGGCCAAGCGTTCTGAAATTACCATTCCCACCCTTTGCCATATTGCCGGGACTGTTTCCGAAAATCCATGTGAGATCTGCGTGGTACAGATTTCTGATCCTGCCCGACACGGTCTGAAATCGTCACTGTCAACAGAGGGCCTTTTTCGGGCCTGCGTTACCCTTGCCCGGGACGGTATGGACATCCATACCAATTCCGATGATGTTGTTGCGCATCGGCAGGAACGGCTTGCAACCTTATCCCAGACCCATTTCGGCGACTGTAAAGCGCCCTGTAATTTGACCTGCCCCGGCCAGATAAATGTTCAGGGCTATATCGCCCATGTTGCCAAGGGTGAGTATGAAGAGGCCCTGCGCCTGATCATGGATCGAAATCCGGTTCCCTTTTCCGTTGGTCGGGTCTGCCCCAGGTTTTGTGAGACCCGCTGTCGTCGTATCCTTATCGACGAACCGGTTTCCATCAACCATCTCAAGCGATTTGTTGCCGATTGGTGCATGGCCAACAATATTGATCTGGACATACCCAAAGACAAGCCGACCGGCAGGCGAATTGCGGTTATCGGTGGAGGACCGGCCGGACTGTCGGCTGCATTTTTCCTGACCCGCAAGGGGCACGACGTAACCATCTTTGAATCCGAGCCCAAACTCGGTGGTGCTCTGCGTTACGGGTTTCCCGAGTACAAAGTTCCCAAGGAAATCCTGGATTACGAGATCAACGCCATCCTCAAGATGGGGATTAATATCCGCCTCAGCCAGCGATGGGGAGAGGATTTCAGCCTCCAGGACCTGCGTGACATGGGCTACGATGCGACCTTTATTGCGGTTGGCGCAGGCATTGATCAACCCATGGATGTGCCCTGTACCGATAAGGATCATGTCTATACTGCCACCCAATTCCTTCATCTGATCAACGAGGGTAAACCCCTTGAACTCGGCAAACGGGCAGCGGTTATCGGTGGCAATAATATTGCCATGGAGGTTGCCAGAAGTCTGCGGAGAAAAGGGGTTGAACAGGTCACTGTTATCTATCCCAGGGCCCGTATTGAAATGCCGGCCAACCAGCGAAATATCAAGGAAGCTGAAAAGGAAGGGGTTCAATTTTTGTTGATGGCTTCACCGGTCGGGATCTGCGGACTCAGTGAAAACGACAGCCGCCTCAAGCTTGACCTGATCAGGATGAAGCTGGGAGAACCGGATAAACGCGGTAAACGTGAACCGTTGCCGATCCCCGATTCCACTAATTCGCTCAGTGTTGACACCGTGGTCAGCTCTCTTGGCCAGTTGGCTGTTGATGGTTTGGTTCGCGGCGGCGAGCTGGAAGAGGCTATAAAGATTTCACCAAAGGGTATGTTTGTCGCCAACCCCCGATCGTCACAGACCAGTGTTGACGGCGTTTTTGCCGGCGGCGATGCGGCAACCGGCTCGAAATCTGTTATCCAGGCCGTTGTTTCCGCCCGAAGAGCTGCCAATAACATCCATTCTTATGTTATGGATGTGCCAAAGGCTCCGGCCGACAGTCGTTTTAATTTTACCCGCGGAAAATCGTTTGATGATGTGGCCCTGAAAAATTTTGACGGTATCGACGTCAAATTACGGGAAAAGATGCCGGAGCGCCCGCCCGAGGTCTGTGTCCAGGATTTTGACGAGGTCAAACTCGGATTTACCGAAAAAATGGCCCGTAGAGAGGCAGACCGCTGTCTGTCCTGCGGTTGCACGGCCTTTGACCGTTGTGACCTGAAACGGCTGGATATTGACTATAAGGTTAATATCAATAAAACCGGCATGGGCAAGATTCCATGGTATCCCATTGATTCCGATCATCGGGCAATTCGGGTTGACCGCAATAAATGCATCTACTGCCAGCGTTGCGTCCGTTCCTGCGAGTACGATGCCCTTGAAC
>JALVSV010000094.1 GCA_027024125.1 Methylothermaceae bacterium
GATTTCCCCTTGTTCGGTAAACTTGACTGCATTGCCGATCAGGTTGGTCAACACTTGACGCAATCTGGTCGGATCCCCTTCTCGTACTTGAGGCAACTCGGGAGGGAGGAACAAGTTCAGATCCAGATTTTTGCTATGCGCCCGCTGAGCCAGTAAAGTACAGACCTCCTCCAGAAGATCGGCCAAATCAAAACGTGTCCTTTCAATTTCCACCTTTCCGGCTTCAAGCTTCGAGAAATCCAGTATATCGTCGATGATTTCCAATAGAGCATCGGCGGAATTGACTGCGGTTCTGACCAATTCCCGCTGTTCGTCAGAGAGCGGGGTTTCTTGCAACAGATCCAGCATGCCCAGGACGCCATTCATGGGCGTGCGGATCTCATGACTCATATTCGCCAGGAAAGCACTTTTGGCTTTGGCCTGAGACTCTGCCTGCTCACGAGCAAATGCCAGCGTTTCACGGGCTTCTTCCTGCAGCAAAGCCAGCGCCAGCATTTCACCCACCAGACGCAGAGTGACAAGCCTTGCAGATTGCCGTTCAGGATAAGGATCTGTGTACAGGAACAAAATCCCCAATATCTGTTCCTTTTCTCTCAAAGGTACGATGTAATGGCCATGAGACTTCATTCCTTCGAATTGGTGCTCGTGCCGGGGATCACAAAAACAGTCGTCTGACACCAACAACTCACCTGAAAGTGCCGCTTTACCACAAAGACAAGCCCCTACAGGAATTTGACGTTCTTTTTCCCGGAATTCGTCGCTAAACTGCCCTCGCAAGATAAACATTTCCAGAACTTCGCCTTTTTTACGGAAAAGACCTCCTTTTTTCTGCAACGCCAATCCATCCAATTCGAACAAAACTTCAAGAACCTGTTCGATGCGCTGCTGAAGTTTTCCCTGACCCGCCAGAATCTCTGCTATCTTTAGCCGCGCTTCGGTGTCCGCTTTTTCCATGCGAGCCAGCTTTTCCCTTTCCACCACTGCACTGACATCTCTTTGGATTTGCACATGGCCTACCAGTGTCCCGTTCTCATCCATGATGGGAGTGACATGCAACTCAGCCCAGTACTCATATACATCTGGTTGATCGGCCTGCCCTTCGATGGAAACTGGAAATTTCCTGGGACCGTTGCGACGGCCAAGAACACGACCCGACCAGTAACGTCCGGAAATCAACGTTGCATTCATTTCCGCCAACACCTGCTGATCGGCATGAGGGCTATCCAGCATCGCGGGTGTTCGACCAATAAGATCTTCCTCTGGATAACCGGTGAATTTGCACAGGGCAGGGTTCACATAGACAATTCCACCCTTTTCGTCAGTGATCAGGATCATCTCCTGACTGGCATCCAGGGCTTGGCGCAATTTGGCATTGCGGCGGGAATTTTCTCCGATTCGCTGTATATCCCGTTTGATCTTCTTCTGCAAGGGTCTGAAGCAGAGACACCAGACAAAAGGGGCACTCAAGATCGTCAATAATCCGGAGCTGAATATTCCCTCCACCGAAGGACTTAGCGCCCATCCCCAGCCTGGCAAATGCCCAGCCAACTCATTGACGAGAAAATCCGCCACAACGATGATGAAGGTCAACTGTAAAAAGGTTATCAGGAAAGAACCTGACTCAACCAACCTGTGACGATGCTTGGACATTCACTCCACTCCAATGATGTCTTTGGTTGAAGTTTAGTCCAGGCAACAGAGACATTGCTTGCAGCGATATTTTTTCGAAGCTCAAAAATCATTGGCGGCGTGGAAATGTCCAGCTCCAGACTGATAAGACGTCCTCAAATTATCAATTGGGATAGATCACCAATCTTCTGAGAGGATCGGAGCCAACACTCTCGGCGACCAGATGGTAACGACTGACGATATGGTGCTGTATCTTGCGAACTTCTCGACTTTGAGGCGCCAGTTCCACTGCCACTGATTCAGCCAACACTTTCTGGATGGCTGACTCGGTTTCCTGGACTGCAACCTCGATATCTTCATCGGCGATTTCCATCGGTTGACTGAAGATGTGATTGAGCTGGCGCCGAATCTGTGCAGTCGAATTTTTCTTGATACAGTGCAAAGGCAAACCGGTAACCTGCAGAATTCGTCGCAACCTGGCATCTTCGGAGCGTGAACGTAGCGCCAGAATCATATCCGCTTTTTCCGGATTTGCCACCGTGCGCGCATCGAAACGGAAACTGCGTATGACCCTTTCCACCTGATCGCGGCTGATGGCATAAGGATAAATTCTCACTTCCCCTTTCAACGCATCTACCGACAAGTGCTTGGATGGCTGTTCCTGATATTCCTGTTGTGGTGATGGAACCTCTCCCTGTGGTGTCCGGCGGATGCCCCCACTTTCTTCACCTCTGAGGATGGCATCAACCGCACTGGCAGTGTCGGTGTGAACGATCATTTCTTCGCGATCGACCAGTTCCACCACCTGCTCGAACGTAGGAGGGACCCTTCTCTCACTGACTGTCTTCTGAGTGCCACGGAAGCGGGCCTCGTCATCCCCGAGAGTCACTGTCTGGACTCCCCCCACCAAATCCGAGAGAGTGGGATTTTGCACCAGATTCTCCAATGTATTGCCATGGGCGGTTCCAATCAGCTGGACTCCCCGTTCGGCGATGGTGCGGGCTGCCAGTGCTTCCGACTCGGTTCCAATCTCATCAATGACGATGACCTCCGGCATATGATTTTCCACTGCCTCGATCATCACCGAATGTTGCCTCTCGGGATGTGGAACCTGCATCCTCCGGGCACCACCGATGGCAGGATGAGGAATATCCCCATCGCCACCGATCTCATTGGAAGTATCAATGACCACGACCCGCTTGCCAAAATCGTCGGCCAAAATCCGGGCCACTTCACGCAGTCTGGTAGTTTTACCGACTCCGGGGCGCCCCAGCAACAACAGGCTTCTTCCGGATTCCACCAGGTCCCGGATCTGATCGATGGTTCCAGTCATGGCCCGACCAATTCGCAAGGTCAACCCAATGATTCGACCTTTACGATTGCGAATCGCCGAAATTCGGTGAAGCGTTGCTTCTATACCCGCACGATTGTCGGCACCAAATTCGCCCACCTGTTCCACCACATGGGCAATGTCTTCGCGGGTCACCTGACTCTCGCTCAATCTGACAGTGCAATCGGCGTAACGCGCTTCCGGAAACCGACCCAGATCCATGACGATCTCAAGCAGCCCTTCGCCGGATTGAGCCAACACCCCCCCCTGCAAAGAGGGCGGCAGGATATCGAGCAATAATTTTAATTCATCATCAAACACGGTCATGGTCGCAGGCTGTTTGAGAAGTGGTGGCAGAATATCCTGAGAAGTGTTTGGCATTATTCCAAGAGCCCAGTGGCATGTAAACAGGTCTTCTTGTCAGACGAAGGACAAGTTTCGAAGTTCATGGAATGTAAATAATCGGGAACAGACTTGGTATGATTATGACTGGAAGCCGACAGGTTCCTTGTGGAAGGAATGAAACTGAGAGGAGGTAGTGAAAATCATCTATGGGAATGGCAGATACTTCTCAACCCATCGACAGTATCAAACCATACCCCGAATATTGCCAGTACCCTATTCTACATGAACGGGACTGGCAATCTCATCAGGGTCAAAGGTCAATAGAATTCTATTGCAGAACTGGGACCGCCCCCTCCATTTCCTGAGAAGGCGGCTGCTTGGCAGGGTGTTTCAGGGTACTCATCATAGACGCCAATGCTCGATCCATCAGAGGAACTTTGGCGCCCTCGATAACGACCGCATTGCCACGGCGCAACTCCGCAGCCAGCCCATTAAGCGTGTATTCTCCCACTTTCATCCCCCGGCGATTGACGAAGATCCGGATTCCTGTAACCTTACTGATCCAGGAAAGTTTTATCCGTTGGGGCTTGCCTGCCGAATCCTTCATTTCCAGCCAATCCCCTACCTCCATCTGCTTGGCTTTGACCACGAACTCATCACTGTCAGAACCGATAGACTCTTCGGACATCAGGATAATCTCTTCTTCGAGATCGCCTTCCTCAACATCGGTCAGATCCGAAATATCCACTTCATCCACATCAGGCAGATTGGATGAGATTTCCCGTAACTCCGCTTCCAATCTGGGATTCAGTCCCTGCTTCTCATGATGGAAGAGGTCTAGATGAACACCCTCCAGTTCCTTAAACAATAAGGCCACTTGCTTGGGATCCAGGGAGATCTGCTCAAGCTCCTGACGCAATGCACGTAATACACCCGGGATACGCTGCAAGATCCGCCTGCATTCAGATGCATCCTTTGGCGGCGTCAGGGTCAGAAAAATAGAATCGGTGAGCGCCAGCTTGGCGTCCCAATTTTCCGGATCCCTGTCCTTGCGAAGACAGGAAAGCAACAAAACATCCTTCCAGGTATTCGAAAAGAAATGTTTCAAGCGTGGAGAAAGTTGCTTACCGCTCAATCTTCGCGCAATTTCATCGGCCACTTGTTTTTTGGCCAAAAGCAGATGCTCCTTGCTTTCTACCGACTGACGGGTGCGTTCTTCCAATCTTTCACTGCGTCTTCCCTCTTGCTCCATGAATTGAGTGAATTCCTGCAGGAGCTCTTCGAATATTTCGATGTTTTGCGTAAATTCATTGAGGATTCGGTCCACTGTTTCAGTAATTCGCTGAAACACGGGGTTCTGATCCAGATCTTCGTCTCCAGACAAGGCGATTCCCGCGTGGGCCAGCTGATTCAACAATCCCCTGGCGGGATGACTTTTCTTGGATAAAAAGGACTTGTCAAGAATCGCTACTTTAATAATCGGGATTTGCAGGCGCCCTATAATCGCCTTGATCTTGTCCTGCAGATTACGATCTTCGAGTATGAAGTCGAAGATCATGCCAATCATATCGATGACGTCCTCGTCCACCTGGGTTAAAGCCCTGGTACCGCCGTGCATTTCGCTGAGATGATTGGCCAGGACAAGTTTGACATTTGCCCCTTCCTCCTGTTGTAAGGCTGTGGTCAGCCGGGCCACTTGCTCCGGCTCCTGAAGCGAGGACAGGGCTCCCACCAGCTCTTCGGTTTCAGTGACCACGACGCCCGGTTCATGAGCCATATTTGCCAACGAAGGCAATCCTGCCTGGCTACGCCAGGCTGAGATCAATGTATGCATCGCCTGGATTGCCTGTATATAGGCTGTCTGATCGGGAATGGATGATGGAGTGTCGGAATCCGCAGAATCCATTTGTTGGGCCTGATTCGTACCCTGCCCCCCTGATCGCTTTTTGATCTTTCGCGGGATCTCTGGCAGAACTCCGTTTTCAGACAAGGCATCGTTCAAGATTTCATAGACGACCTCCAACTCGCCGATGACATGGTTCTCATACAGCTTGAATAACACCAACTTGACCTTCAGTTCCAGAGTCAGAGGGCGCAAAACCTCGGCAAAGGTCTTTCCAAGCATATGCGGTGCTAACGGATTATCCTCATTACCAATTTCGCTACAGCCTAAAAGTTTGGCAAAACGTTTGTTGAGGGCATATAAATCACGGTGGAAAAGATTGTTCCCCTTGTTGATCAAGGTACCGACCGCCAAATCCGTTTCCAGGGTTTCGTTTTCTACCAGGGAAAAATCATCTTCATCCAGATCCAGTGATGTGGCACTTGCAGACCCCCCCTGACGTTTTTGAGTTTGGGACTGCCAAAAATCATCATAGCCCTTGAGCAGGGCATTCAGATATTGCCGTTCGATATTCTCCCTCTCCCGACGAAGATAGCGCATGGCCTCGAAATATAACTCCTGAATGGTACTGCTGACCGCTTTGTCGGACATCGCAAAAAGTTCATCGTCCACCTTCTCGAAAAAACGCGTTAAGATGGGCATGAACTCTTTTTGGAACAACCTCCGGCATTCCGCCACGATTGGGGCTTTGTGATTGCCTGAAGATGAATGACGGTCCTTGAAGTCGACGACGTTTTTTTCGGGATTCATATTCTTACTCCAGCGTCCTGCACCTACCATCAACCCGGAATGGGCCTCTAGTCATTGTCACAGATTTGGAAGTAAGCTTAATCCCCTGGCAAATATTTAACCGTGACTGGATTCTCAAAAAATGAATCAACCTGAAATTGAATCGACAATCATCCACGACGGATGGTTGCACAACGCCAGAAAGCTACCTAGCCCCAATCAGGACGAACGACCCAACGGGGAAATCTCCCTTCTGGTCATCCACTGCATCAGTTTGCCACCGGGGGAATTTGGCACAGAAAATATCGATCGGTTGTTCTGCAACCGGTTAACGCCGGAAGGGCACCCTTACTTTTGTACGATCGCAGACCTCAAAGTCTCGGCTCATTTGCTGATCAATCGCGAGGGATCCATGACCCAATATGTCCCTTTTCACCGCCGGGCCTGGCATGCTGGAATTTCCATATTCGACGGAAGGGGGCGATGCAATGACTTTTCCATTGGAATTGAGCTGGAGGGCACCGAAACCGTGCCCTACACCGAAGCACAATACCGGTGCCTCACGGATGTCACTCGTATCTTGCTTCGACATTATCCCCAGCTTACCCGCCAAAGGATCGTAGGCCACTGTGACATCGCACCTGGACGCAAAACCGACCCTGGAGAAAGCTTCGATTGGAGCCTCTACCATGATCTGCTCACAGGCAGATGACCACCTTTCCATAGAACAACATATAGACCGCCGGCCACAAGTAATATGGACCCAGCCCTCAGGTAACGGTTAAAATCCCTATCA
>JALVSV010000095.1:0-864 GCA_027024125.1 Methylothermaceae bacterium
TGGTTCGCCCACAGGGTCAATGGGCTGGATATTGAATCGGTCAAAAACCGTCAATAGCTGTTTGAGGGTCAGCTCCATACCTTCGCGGATTTTCTCCACGTCATCGGTCTCTATCGCAGCCTGCAACCCCAATTCAAGACTGTCCATCACCGCAAGAAGCTCTTTGGCGAATTTTTCGACGGCATACTTTTGGGCATTCTGCAGCTCCCGTTCCATACGGCGACGCAGATTTTCCAATTCAGCCTGGGCTCTTAGCAGCTTATCCCAATGTTCCTCGGCTTTTCTTTCAGCCGCTGCAAGTTGCTCACGCAACACCTCCACTTCTTCGCCCGGTTCAAGCGGCGGGGCCTGTGATTGATCCACCGATGCCTGGGGATCTTTGCTCTCCTCGGTCATACGTTTCAACTCCACTAAGCTATTATAAAACTCCACTTATGCGAAATAGGGGCAGGGGAGGAAAAAATCAACTCTCCCCACACAATTCCAATGATCCATGGGTGCTGCCCGCAGACACCTGGAATAATTCAAGAAGTCTATTCGGATGGGGAGGACAAACGTTGATTCAGGGCCGTACTGAGCAACCTGCCAGTGATATCCACCAGAGGGATCACCTGATCGTAGTGCATCCGGGTCGGGCCGATCACACCCAGCACCCCGAGCACCCGATCTTCCACTTCATAGACACGGGTCACCAAACTGCATTGATCGAAGGGACTGTATCCTGACTCCTCGCCAATGTAGATCTGCACTCCTTCTGCACCGATACACTGGTCGAGCAAATGGATCAGATCGCGCTTTTCCTCGAAAGCCTCGAACATGAGACGCAATCTGTCACGATCGGACAACTCGGAGAAACCCATCAGG
>JALVSV010000095.1:874-2149 GCA_027024125.1 Methylothermaceae bacterium
ACATCATCTCGGTGGTCATCCGTTCACCAGCAGCCTTCAATTCATCGACCAGTGCAGCACGGAGTTCCGTCAAGCGACGCCCTTGCAAGTGGGCATTGAGATAATTGGCTGCCTGTTGCAATTGAGATGGGGTGAAAGATTTCTCGGGACGAATGATCCGATTGTGGACCTCCTGGTCATCGGTGACCAGGATGACCAATACTCGCCCTTGGGACAAAGGCAGAAATTCGATATGCCGAAAAGAAATCTGCTGACGCCTGGGCAAAGTCACCAGACCGACCATTTGAGTGAGGCGGGCCAGCAACTGAGACGCCGTTTCCAGCAATTGTTGAGGGTCTTCGAGCGATTCGAAGTCATCCCACAGCTGTTGGATGAGATCCCGCTCCAAAGGTTTGACCGTGAGCAGGGAATCTATGAACAGGCGATACCCCTTGACCGTCGGAACTCTGCCGGCCGAAGTGTGGGGAGAAGTCACCAGGCCCATTTCCTCGAGATCGGCCATCACGTTGCGTATCGTCGCCGGGCTGAGCCTGAGACCGACCTCCCGAGCCAAGGTTCTGGAACCCACGGGTTGACCCTCGTCGATATAACGCTCGACCAGGATCTTGAGCAGATGTTGGGCACGGTCGGATAATTCCATGAATTTCAATGAGAACTGTTAGCACTCTTTTGTTGTGAGTGCTAAATTAGCAACGTATGGATAGGCTGTCAAGAAACACCTATATATAATAGGTCATTTGGCCGGACGCATTATCTGTGAACGCTCGTTTCCAAATCATCGGCATTGTGGCCAAACCGAATGCCGAACGGGTAGCTACAACGCTGAAGAACCTGTTGGATCATCTGCACCATCGTGGGTTCGAAATCCTGCTTGATCCCACCTGCCAGCAAATCATGGAGGTTCCCGCCGAAGCGGTACGTCCCCCTGAAGCATTGGGCCGTGAATGTGACGTGGTGATTGCTGTCGGTGGTGATGGAACCCTGCTCAATGCGGTACGGTCAGTGGCCAACTTTGGCACCCCGGTGATCGGTATCAATCTGGGAAGGGTCGGATTCCTGGTGGACATCTCGCCAGACCATGCCCTTACCAAGCTCGATGAAATCCTCTCAGGCCATTTTTTGGCCGAAGAGCGCCTGATGCTACAGACCCATATCCAGCGGGACGGCAGGATCATCCACGAAGAACTCGCAGTGAACGAAGTCGTGGTTCACCGCTGGATCACTCCCAGCATGATCGAGATCATCACCCACATCAACGGCCGCTTTCTCAATGCC
>JALVSV010000096.1 GCA_027024125.1 Methylothermaceae bacterium
GTGCTGGCATTCAAAGCGCCGATCCTGTGTTCGAGCAACATATAGCCAAAATCGGCAATCGCAGGTGTCGAGCCTACGGAGGAACCATAGGCCACTCCGCCACGCCCCGATGACAATACGGGATCGTCCAGCAGTCCCGCATCTTCCAGCGCCCGTTCGCTGGCCCGTACCGCCAACAATGCCACCCGGCCCATGCTTCGGATCTTTTTGCGGGAATAATGAGAAGGCACGGTGAAACCGGTGACTGGCGCACCCAGGTGGCAATGCAGACCTTCGTAGGACTCCCATTCCGCAATTCGCTGCACGGCGTTCTGACGGCTTTCCATCCGCAGACGGATCGCAGGCCAATCCTCCCCCAATGAAGAGATCCCCGCCATACCGCTGACCACAACCCGCCGCATCAGCAAAGACCTCCATTGACCGCAATCACCTGGCGGGTGATATAGGCTGCCTCCTCAGACAGCAGGAAAGCCACGAGCCCTGCCACCTCCTCTGGACTTCCCAACCGCCGCTGCGGGATCATCTGCCTGATCTCCTCCACAGGCAACGCCTCCACCATCTCGGTTTCGATCAAACCTGGAGCAACGCAATTGACTGTGATCTGGCGTTTCGCAAGTTCCAACGCCAAAGCTTTGGTGGCCCCGATGATACCCGCCTTCGCGGCACTGTAGTTGACCTGCCCCCGGTTGCCAATCAGACCGGCCACCGAGGACAAAGTGACGATACGCCCCGGTCTGCGGCTCCGGACCATAGGCATGACGACAGGATGCAGCACGTTGTAGAATCCATCCAGATTGGCGTGGACCACCTGATCCCAGTCCTCCCCGGTCAGAGCAGGAAAGGCAGCGTCGCGGGCCAGGCCTGCATTACAGACGACGGCATAGTAAGCGCCATGAGCCTCGATATCCCTGGTCAAGGCAGCTGCAGCTCCTTCGCGGTCGAGCAGATCAAAACAGAGTTGCCGGACAATCACGCCCTGGCATTCCTGGATCTCTTCAGCAAGTGCCGCCAGCTGTTCCTTGCGGCTGCGGCAGTGAAGCACCAAATCGAAACCTTCTCTGGCCAGACGACAAGCGATCGCCCGCCCGATACCGCGGCTGGCGCCAGTAATCAAAACGGTTTGCCGATTCATTCGAAGAACTCCTGGTGGTTTTGCAGATAAGGACGGAGATCAGGGGGCAACAACACATTCAATCTGGCACGGGCCAGTTCCCCGGCCTCTTCGATCACGCATTCGAACACGCACATATGATTGGCAGCTTCGAACAATTTGTGTGCCCGAATGGTCAGGACGGATCCAGGCCTGAAAACCGGGCTCCTGGAATCGTAGTGACGGGTACCCAATAACAGTCCGATACGGATCTGCTCTCCCTGCCTCAAACAATGATATCCGGACCAGGCGGCAATGGTCTGGGCCATGTATTCCAACCCCACCCAGGCCGGCACACTGCCATCGGGAAGCGAGAACAAACTGTTTCTGGAAATCTGCAACTGGGCTTTCGCTGATTCGTCACTGACCTCCAACAAACGGTCCAACAGGCACATGACTCCGGTCTGAGGTAGCAGGGACGCCAAAGGATATCGATCGGCATCGTAGCTCATGATAAAGCACGGCCCAGAATCAAAGAGACATTGGCACCGCCAAAAGCATAGGTGTTACTCATACAGAAAGGCCTATTTAAGTCAATTCTTTCATGCCCCCCTGTGAATTGCAATCGGGGTAGTTCAGGGTCCTCGTAACCATCCCAGCAGTGAGGCGGCATCGGCCTGCCGGGGTCAAGCAACAATTGACCGCATAGAGCTGCCTCCAGGGCACCAGCCGCCCCCAAACAGTGACCGGTCAGAGGTTTCGTGCTGCTACAGGGAGGCACACGGTCCCCGTAGACCGCCCTGACAGCCAGGGATTCCATGGCATCGTTGTGAGGCGTACCGGTGCCGTGCAGATTGAGATACCCGATCCTGTCCGGCGCCACCCCTGCATCCTCCAATGCAAGGGACATGGCGGCCGTGGCCCCACGCCCTTGTGGATCAGGGGCAGACAAATGGTACGCATCCGAACTCATACCCACACCCAACAGGGCCAGTGGCCCCGGCTCACGGGTCAAAATCATCATTGCGCCGCCTTCCCCAAGCACTGTTCCATCCCGATGACGGCTGAACGGGTTGCATCGGCTCCGGCTCAAGGCCCCCAGTGAATCGAAACCCTGAACCGTCGTGGCTGACAGGACTTCGACGCCACCCACGATCACCCAGTCACATATCTTCAATTGCAAGAGATTGCGCGCCGATGCCAGTGCCTGGGCACTGGAAGCACAACTGGAGGAAACGACATAGGAAGGCCCCTTGACCCCCAACCACTTGGCGGCGAACTCCGCCATTCCGCCCAGTTCTTGTTGTTTGTGATGATATTCAGCAGGCAGAGCGCCATGCTGTTGATAGTATTGCAACGCCACCTCCCCGGCAGCGATCCCGGAAGCAGAAGTTCCGATCACTACCCCGACACGCTCCATGTCCACGTCTTGCAACCAGGGTGCGAGTTCTTTCAGCAAGGACAACAACAAGCGGTTGCCACGGCAGTCGTACTTTTTCAGGTTTTCTGGCAACGGGCTCAGCTCACTGTCATCGAGCAGGAACAATGGCAGAGGGGCCGGGTTGTAACGGTCTGTGACCACGGGCACCTGCGACTTCATCCGGCGCATGGCCAAAACCTGAATATAAACCGGCTTAGAGAGGGGCTTCATCGGTCATCCGTCGCTTTGCATCACTCCAGGGTCTTCCCCGCCGGTTTCACAGTGAAAAATCATATTGAAACAACCCGCGCCTTCCACCCAGGACCACGTCATTTAAACACGTAAAGGATTGATTGAAGAGGCAGGTGGTGTGATTCGAAAGCCTCGCCGGCAGGGAAGCCGGCGCGGAGCCTACGAGGTATTGACGGCGTTTTTCGAAGCAGACCACCTGCCTCGTCCAGAATAGATGACAGAGTCTTGGTCTTCCACCCTTTTGCGGTGAAATTTTTTTCCGCATACAAAAATCCAAACCTAATGCCCAAGATACCTTTTCGCCGTTCTCCGATCGATTCCTGCCGCCCTGGCCACCCCCTCGTAGCTGCCGTATTTGTGATAAAGATAGCGACAATAATCGTTGATCAGTGCTTCCAGGGAAGGCTGGCTGTCGAAATAGTCGACTGGAACATCCGTTTCGGATCCAAGACTCGTATGGATGCTGAAATCATATGTGCCTCGAATGCAAATCTGGCGGATCCACTGCTCCAGTTCCCGGATATTGCCACGCCAGGGATAATCCTTGGGCAAGGATCTCAAAATGATCGCTTCGATTTCAGACACCAGCGACCGGTCAGGGTTGTGCAAAATTTTGGGAAGCAACCGTTGAACCATGAACTTGAGTTCCTGGGGGTTCTCTTTGATCCGCTCCCGCAGTGTGGGCATGACAATGACATCGGAGCAGAGCCGGTAAAAGAGATCATGGCGAAAAGCCCCTGATTCCATCAATGCCTGTATATCCTGATGGGTAGCGGCAATCACCCGCCCTGAAAAACGCATTCGCTTTTCACTGCCAATGGGTGAAAAGGTCCTTTCCTGGAGAACGTGGAGCAGTTTGACCTGAGTGGGCTCGTCGATATCGCCGATTTCGTCGATGAAGACGGCCCCGTGTTTGCTACAGCGGGCGAAGACACCAGCATAGTCACTGACCGCGCCGGTAAAGGCGCCTTTCCTGTGCCCGAACAGCTCCGATTCAAGCAGGCTGGAAGGATATTGTGCCAGATTGATCGCATGGAAGGCCGAGGTAAAACTCTCGACGAATCGCCGTGATGAAAGATCGAAGGGAATGAAGCCCGATCTCCCCATGATACTGGCAAGCAGGGTTTTACCAGTACCGGTCTCACCGAGGATCAAAGTGGAGAAGTCCTCCATTTTTCCGCTGAGATGATTGAAATACCATTTTGGATTGGCAGTGAAGATGTTGTTCCACAGCATTTCCCGCAGCCTGTCCATCGAGGGGCATTGTCCCTGAATCAGGTGATTGATGAAGTGAAATGCCCTGGCCGCCTGGAAGAGCAGACCAATGTAATGAGCCGTTTCGCCAGCGCCAAAGCCCGAACGGCTGAAAGCCGCCACCAGGTCATCGGCAAATTCGACCGGGGCAGGTTGATCTCTGGTCTGTTGCTGCCCCTGTATATGACGCTCGAATCGAGCGTAAAACTCATGATAGAGATGAAACAGCCAGGCCAGTGTCAGGGTCTGCCGGCGGCTGCCACGATAGACCTGGATATCGAAACCCTTGTTACCGCTGAGCGCTGCAATCGCCCAGCGGGTCCTCTCCTGGAGCCCGGTCAAACGCTCCTGGAAAGGCAAGGCCCCCACTGGCAAATCCAGAATCTCACAATCGATCTGCTCCCGGTTCCGGGAAAAAGGGTTGGTGAATACCAGACCCGCAATCTGTTCCAGAAATGACAGTGCTTCCACGGCAGCACCCTGACTATACATGTATAGCAAGCATACATCATATGTATGGATCTTGCTGAGGCGGTTTTGAAACAACCTGTATATCCGTTGTATTTCAATGGATTGGGGATTTGGCACATAGATTGATACATCCCTTGTGACACTTAGCAAAAATCACTGGAGAGGTGCCAAACAATGAACTCATTCAAACGACTGATTATTTCGGTAAAAAGCCAGATCGACCAGGTCACAGAAGGCCTCGAAAACCATGAGGCACTCGCTGAAGCCGCCATTCAGGAAGTGGAATTGCTCAGGAAACAGAATTGCCAACACCTGTACCGCCTTGGCAAATCCAAGGCCCGGGAACAAACGCTGATCGACCGGCTGGAAGAAGAAGTCGACCGCTGGCGTGAACGGGCCATTCGTATCCGGGCCAGGGACGAAAACAAGGCCCTCGAATGCGTCAAGCGGATGAAGGAAACGGAAAACCGAATCAAGCAACACCGACGTGCCCTGGAAAAAATCACCCGGCAACACGAACAGGCTCTACAGGATCTTTCCTGCATCGACAGCAAGATCGACTCGCTGCGTAACCGCAAGCTGTTGCTGTCCGCACGCCAGACCCATGGCCAGGCAAGTTCGGTGATGCGCTCACTGGCAGACGACGAGGACGAACTGGAAGCCATTTTCGACCGTTGGGAGGAAACCGTGGCCGTGTCCGAATGTGGAAGATTGGATGTTGTACCGCCGGAACCAGATCTGGACGAGGAATTTCGCAGGGAAGAGGAACAGGCCGAACTAAAGTCCATGCTGGACGACCTGACCCGGGATCCGGACCTCGATGAAGAAGCCTGATCCACCTCAACGCAAAAGGAGACCCATCATGCATACATACAATTTCGACCCGACCCCGATCACCCCAATTGACGACGAGCAGGCCATAGCGGCCTCTCATGACCTTAATGCAGGCGAGACTTCCGGAAACGCCAAACTGACGGGATTCCTGCGCTGGGCCGGAGTGATCCTGATCTTGTTTTCCGCGCTGGGATTCATGCTTCAGGGCTACGCTCAGGTGGAAGCCGGATTGCGCTACTGGATCGGATTGTTCTTGACCATGGCGCTTGCTGGCGGTGGTGTTCTGTGTGCCCATGCGCTCCATGAAACCGTCGGAGCCAGAATTTTTTTCGGATTGGCTACGCTTTTCGTCATCGTCCAGTCGACCCAGGTTGGCGCCATGCTGTACGGTTGGTTGCAACCAGACCATGGACCAACCGCCGACTATGAATGGCTGAAGTTTTACGGCGTCAGCCAGGCCATGATCCTACTGGATATGGTGATCACCGCTGTGGTCATGCTACTGGTCGGATATGCCGGCTTTTCGATCCTGGCAAGATCCCGGAGCAAAACACTGATCGCTGCGTTTCTGCTCGGTAATGTCTCGATCTTGTTTCCCAGCCGCCATGAACTGGTGATCTCTTTGATGCTGATCGGCCTGTTCATCTATCTTCGCCGGATCGAAACCCGGATGCGCATGGACTTCGCGATGCAAAGTTGGGAGGGCCGCGCTGCCAGAGCGATCATTTTCACCCCTCTGATGATATTGGCCGGGCGTGAAAGCCTTTACCCTGCCAATGGAATCTCCCTGGCGACGGTGCTTGCACTTTTGGCTTTCGTCTCGATTTGGGATCTGGGACATTACACCCGCAGGGGCTGGATCAGAGCTTGCGGTGAACTGCTTGGGATTCTCCTGGCAACAGGCAGTTGGGCTGTGGTTTTTATCGCCCTGCACCCAAGTGTGTTCAATTTCCATCTTTTCTCCCCAACCTTCCCCATCACCCTGAGCCTGTTGTGGCTGATGTTGTCGCTCAAGGCCGGGCACGGTGCAATCCTTCGAACCCTGGCAGCGCTCATGGCCCTGGCAACCGTCAGTTTGAACGATACAAGCAGCACCTCGACCCTTTTGCTCGGTGTGATTTTCACCGGCGTCGGCATCCAGTTCCGTGAGAAAATGACACTTCTGCCTGGAATCGTTTGTATCGTTCTGGGGAGTATCGGTTACATCAAAGGAATGATCGGCCTGTATGCCCAGGCACCATGGATTTCCTCTGCCGTACTGGGATTTACGGTCATTTTTCTGGCCTCCTGGATCGAGAAAAATCCTCGCAGAGTCTTTTCCAGGGCTGTCGGATATCTCAACGAAGTCCGGTCCTGGTAAGCGGGAACCGGGGCAGGGACGCCTTTT
>JALVSV010000097.1 GCA_027024125.1 Methylothermaceae bacterium
GGCCCGACTTTCCACTGTGCTGGAACAGGTCAAAGGTAGTCGCGGGCAGATTCAAGTGTTGTTTGTGAGTCTGGATCCTCAGCGTGATACCCCCAAGGCCCTCAAGGCCTATGTCCAAAGATTCGGCCCCTGGTTTGTCGGTCTGACAGGAAACGATGAACAGCTCGACGATCTCATGCACCGTTTTTTCCTCAGTTACCGCAAAGAGCCCCCAGATGAATCCGGTCGCTATGACGTGATTCACAGCGACATCATTCTCATTTTTGATCGCCAGGGGCACGCCAGATTATTGGCGCGGAGCAACACCCCACTGGAAGATCTCGAACACGATTTGCAAGGCTTGATGGAGGAGTCATGAATCAGGCGAAATCAAAGGATCCTGGGCCACATCCCAGGGAGCATTTCATTCCGGTTCCTCTTTCGATGCTAAGCGAAGAGCTGGTGGAGCATTTGAAGCACAACGTCAACGAGCAGGCGTTCAGGTCGTTTGCTCATGGACTGACCCTTTTATATGACGCACTGTTCAGTCAACGCCTGGAGGATCTCAAGCGGCTCTATTATCCTTACAATCCAGATAGGCCTGCCATCAGTCCCGAAGCAGTCCCGGAAAAGGGATTCGCAAAGCGCAAAGAGATGATTGCTGAAATCGAAAGCCTGTTGCAGCGGGCTAATTTCCAGCGGCTGGATCAGGCATCCCTCAATTTGGCGCTCAACAAGACCTCTCCGGAAGGGGTCATCGTCAGCGTGGACCTTGATGAATTCGATGAGGTGTTGATCTATTATTGTGGCAGTACTACCCGGACCGTGGATCTCCCTTTTTGGCGGCGCCTGTTGGAAGGGAAGGAAAAGGCGGACATCCCGGTCTATCGCCGATTGTTCGTGCTGCTGAAGTTCAAGAATCAACTGGAGAGAGAGGGTGGCAATGCCGTCTTCATCAAGCTGTTCAAGGACATCCCGCAATCCGACCTCGAAACCATCTTCCCCAATACCAAGATACGACTCAGCCTGTTCGACAAGGTCAAACTGGGAGTCACGGGAGGAGGGGGAGTGATCGCCGGCATCATGAGCGCCACTGGTAAGATCGCTGCCGCAGCGGCCAATCCGATGGCTGCGATCAGCGCGGTGGGTGCCTTGGGGGCGGTTATCTGGAAACAGGTGGCCAATGTGCTCAGCCAACGCACCGAATACATGGCCAAGCTGGCCAAGAGCCTGTATTTCTATAATCTGGACAACAATGCTGGCGCCTTGGCGTGGCTAGTCGAAGTAGCCAGCACTGAGGAGGCAAAAGAAGCGCTGTTGGCCTATGGCTTTTTGCTGGCTCGAGGGGAGATGAGCCGGCAGGTGCTGGATCGCGAGGTGGAAGCGTTTATGCGTGAAAGGTTTAGTGTCGAGATGGATTTTGAGGTAGACGATGGGTTGGAGAAGCTGCACGAGTTGGGGCTTTTGGAGCGTATCGGGGAATGGAATCTGGCGGTAAAGGGGCGGGAGGAGGCTTGTGGCGTGTTGAAGGATAGGTGGATAGGGTTGTTTCCGGTCAGGGGTGCCTCTGCCTAATTTTCCGCTCTGTCATTTCGAACCTAGGTGAGAAATCTGTGATTTTTCGCGTTCGAAGGAGCAAAAGGCTCAGAGGGTTTATCCTTTTGGTCGAATTGACGCCTGAAACAAAGAGGGCTCCTAGATGGAGCCCTCTCTTGGGTTTTGATCACCTTCGACCTTGTGGCAAGGTTTTGTGGTGTCAGCTGGCTTTGTTTGTCTTGCGACGGGCGAAGCCGATCATCCCCAGGATGCCGGAGCCAAATAGCCAGGCGGCTGCGGGGAGGGGGGCGGGGTTGGGTACTGTCGGGTTTCCATTGCTATCCATGCCGGTTATCCAGCCGCTACCAGCATTATCATCATCATTAGTATCTATTCCTTGAATATGAGCTCCTGCTGAAAGGGCTCCTTTTGAACCAGGTGCAATCGTAAAGGAAAATGAAGCGGGGTTGATACCATTAGCAGTGATGTCGTATACCGAAGTTTCTCCGGCTCCAAATCGGTTACCTGATTTAGGGCACATGCGCCAACTTAAGCGCCCAAGGTGTTGATTTATGGAGGAAGTGACGGCATGATCGCGGCTTTTTCAACGACCAAATTGAAGGAG
>JALVSV010000098.1 GCA_027024125.1 Methylothermaceae bacterium
TTGACTGTCGAAATGATGGTACGGGAGGATGACCAGGTCGGCCGCCAGAAAGTATGTAGCGACCTGGGCGGAGGGTACGAAATCCAGGTGAGTGACGATTTGCCCACCCAGGTCATGTCGTTCTATGAAATCCTGGAAGGGTTTCCAGTCCATCCAGGCTTTGCCTGCAATGAGCAGATGTACATCGGGCAGGGATTGTTTTACCAGCGACAATGCCTGGAGGGCTGTATCGATCCCTTTGTAAGGGCGGATGGCGCCGAACAGCAACACCAGGGGTGTATTTACAGGCAGTCCCAACCGTTGGCGGGCTGTCTGTGGTGATAATGACCCAGTGTTGAAATGTTCCAACGGTCCGTGGGGGATAATGGTGATCTTTTCTGGAGCGAGATGGTGATGTTGAATCAGTTGATCGTGGTTCCGGCGGCTGTGGACGATGAAATGATGTCCCAGACGATACAGAAGGTCGGATACAAACGTGTACCAACTGGACTTTTCATGACTGACGACGTTATGGACGGTGATGACGATGGTCTTTCCACGCAGCCGGAAAATTCCCAGAACGACCAGATAGATGGGGAATAGCGGCAGGCTCCACCATTGGGCGTGGATCAGGTCCGCCCGGGACATTCCTGCTATGATCCAGGAAAAGGGGTTGTACCAGGTCAGATTCCGGTTGATTGTCAGGTTGGGGTGGCCGGGAGCCCAGTTGTCGGTATCGTCTTCCAGGGCTCCCCCAGGATAGAGGAAGGAGGGGTAGATGGCTTTGAAGGACAGGAATCGAAGCGATATCAGGGGCGCCAAGGCCTCCGTGAGTTCCACGCAGTAGCTGCTCAAGGCTCGTAGTGGCGGCAGGGTGCCGAGCATGGCCACACTTGGCGATGATGCAGCAGTCATTATCCGTATTTCAGTAGGTTGACGACGGTCTTGGTCATGTATTTGGGGCTGGCAAGAATGTTGGAGTACCACTGGTTGGCCAGGGGGCAGGCACAGTTTCCTTGTTTGATATATTTCCTCACACTGGCTGCCTGGTGAGAGCGCCAGAGACTTCGGAAATCATAGTCGAATGCCCGCAGGGAACCCATGGGTTTGTCGTAGCCCAGGACGCAACAGGGCCAGACCTCGCCATCGTGATTGATGTGGACATTGGAGATTCCTCCCAGGCAAGGGATGATCTGGCGGTTCTCACGCAGTATCTTCACCACCAGTTCGTAATAGACCAGCCGCATGGATTCGGTGAGCCGTGCCAGACGGCGCTTCTTTTTCATGTTCCGGCGGATCTTGGCAGAGAATTCTTCGATCAGGGCGGCATAGGTTTCAGCATCCGGGGTGATGTCCTCACCGATGTTGAAGAATTCAGCCCGCTGCTCGGCGATCTCGTTACGGTAGCTCTGCACGCCCAGACTGTGAACGTAGTCCTCGATCCCGGAGAGATGTACCTTGTTGAAGTTGGAGATTACCGTGCCCAGCTCCAGATGAAAGTTGGGATATTCCTCTTCCAATTCCTTGAGCAGGCCGATGGTCTGTTTCAGGCGCTCGAAGTTACCCTTGACGCCCCTGACTTCATCGTGAATCTCGCCCACCCCGTCAATGGAGGGTTTGATGGAAAACTGGATCCGGGGATCATGGGCCTGAATGACTTCCAGACATTGCCTGGCCCGCTCTTGAATCTTACGTGGCATCAACGCATTGGTGGGAATGTGGATGATACGGGGACGTAGGTACTGGCAGGCCAGGCGGACGATTTCGGCGATATCCCTGCGCAGAAAGGGTTCACCGCCGCTGATATTGAACAGATACACCGGGCCGATGTTGGCAAAGACTCGTTCGATTTCCTCCAGGGTCAGGTCGGTATGGCTGCGGCTGGGATCTTCCAGCCACTTGATGCCGATGTTGCAGGTTTTGCACTTCGACTGACAGGCGGCGGTAATGGAATAGGTGAGGATGATTGGCATCACTGGTTGTTTCAGACCCCACCAGACCAGTTTGAAGGCCAGGGTTTTGGGAAGCAAATGGGTCAGATAATCGCGGGCGTTCATGGTTGGTATGGTGTTTGGGGTTTCTTCAACCAGTGTAGTCCAATTCCGATCAATTCGTGGATCAGACGTTTGTTGTGCCGAAGAGCTTCGGGAGCCGGGATCAAGGCAAAGATTCCCCGGGAAATGGGATTGAAGGCGGTGAAACGGGTGGGTGCCGGCTGGACCGAGAATCCGGAATCGCGGAACAGCAGAACTGCTCGGGCCATGTGCCAGGCGTGGGTCACCAGAAGAATGTGCTGGATGCCTTGGGATTGCAACAGGGTTTTGGCATAGGCGGCATTGTCCCAGGTGTGTTTGCTCCTTCCCTCCCCGCCGGCGACAGGAACATGGAAATAGGTCTCCAGGGTGTGGCGCATCAAATCCGCCTGTGTGACTCCCGTCTGGAGGGCGTCACCTCCAATGACGAATAACGGCAAACGGTAACAATGGTAAAGGTGAGCTGCATAGCGCAGTCTTTCCATCTCTTCTCCGGAGCTGGTGGGGCGGCCATATTCACGGCCATCGTCGTCCCTGTTATAGGCCAGCACCACGATGGCCTGGGCTTGGGTAGGCGCAGTGCAATGCCCACCATCCAGCGGTGGATGTACCTCAAGAACGTGGCTTAGAATTCTGCTGGTCAAGGGAAGACTGGCAATATAGAGAATGAGCAGGCCGCAGGTCATAAGAATGCGTCCTGTCGTTGTCATGCCTTGGTTAAAAGACAACCAGGCTAACAGTGTCAGCAGCAGACTCAGCGCCGGGGGAAAAAGCAGATTCTCCAGGACATATAGCGGAATCATCACCTGCGCAGTGGCAATCTTCAGGCCGGCCGGTTATTCATGATAGCGGTAATGCAAAGAAGAGACCTGTTCGGAAATAATTCCCATTAAAAAAACGAACAGGGCACCCAAAAGCAGGACCACCGACATGTTGGTCATCCTCCCCCACAGAAAGTAGGTATAGGCATAGTAACCAAGACCTGTGATGGTGATCATGCCGCTGAGAGGCAGGAACAGGCGCATGGGAGAGAACAGGGCACCGATCTTGAGAATGATGACAAAAAAGCGGATGCCGTCATGTAACGGACGAATGTTACTTTTGCTGTCCTTTTGCCGCGTGCCGGCATGTATGGGGACATAGGTCACGGGAAACCCGGCCCGGAAGAAAGCCATGGTACTGGTCGTGGGGTAAGAAAAACTGTTGGGGAGGAGATACAGAAATTTACGAAAGCATCTGGCGTCGGCGACCCGGAATCCGGAAGTGAGATCATCGATCCTGTAACCGGTCATGAATGAGGCGAAGCGATTGAAAAAATGATTGGCCAGGCGTCTCCACCTGGAGGCCTGGGAACTAGGATGGCGGGCACCCACGACCATCTTGAAGCCTTCATGAAATCTGTTTAGAAGTCGTGGAATGTCGTCCGGATCATGTTGACCATCGGCATCCATGAAGACGAGTATATCTCCCCTGGCGTTTCTGGCGCCGGCTTTGATTGCAGCGCCATTGCCCATGCTGTAAGGATGACGGATGACTTTGATGCCTAAATCATCGGCCACCTCGCCGGTACCGTCTTTGGAACCATCGTCCACGACGATGATTTCCGCGTCTGGAAGCAGCCTTTGCAGCCTGGGTAGCAATGACCTGAGTGCGGTCGCTTCGTTTTTGGCCGGAAGAATGATGCTGATTTTCCGGGAGGATGTTTTCGATGATTTCATGGGGGTAGGCTTAATTCGTCAAGCAACCATGTTGGGAGTGAGGGGTAGCACTCACAGCGAGTTTGCAAAGGAGATAATTGAATTATAGAAGAAGAAAAGTATTCATCTCCTGCCTGAAGTCATATTTTGCCACCATCATCCCCTGAATGCTGAAATGCGCCAACGAACCGAGGGTTCTGGCAATTGCTGTTGCCTTGGGAATCATCTCGACAGCGGGGCAGTTCTCATTTTGGCAACATGCATTGAACCCTCGGCTTTCAATCGGGATGGGGCGATTGGTTCGCAGTTTGTCAGTGCTTTTGGTTTGCTTCGGGCATCAGTCTTCAGGGGCTGACCGGATGTGTTGAAATGATTTTCGATCAACTTTTCAATTTTGTGGCTTCTTCCGGTTTGGGATAATCCGCGCCGATGCTGATGATGAAGCTGGCTGCCTCCTCGATGGTCATCTCTGATTTGACGACCCTGGATTCGTGGATGACGACAGTGAATCCGGAAGTGGGATTGGGCGAAGTAGGTACAAAGAGTACATACATATCACCGATCTTGTTGGTTACATAGGCAGGTACCCATACGTTTTCCTTTGGGTATTCGACGTAGACGACTTCTCTTTTGACGGTTTCCCCCTCGGTGGCAAACATTGTGACCACTTTCTTGATGACTCTGTATATGGTGTTTAACAGGGGAATTTTTTCAAAAATGGTGTCAAAGGCAGAAATGATGATCGATCTCTGATATCTGGCCAGGGAATAACCGATGTATGTGAGTAGGGCGATGCTCAACACCAGCAGGGTGGTGGTAAAGGAGTAACTGGCAGAGTATCCGTACAGGCTGACGATGATATCTGTGAGCAGATCTTTGGTGAACATCACGATCTGGATGGTCAGGACCAGGGGAATGACCGCGAGAACCCCAATGATGAAGTACTTGAACAGCTGTTTGATGACTTGCAACATAGCGACCTCTTCTTTTATGTTGTTGTTACTGGCAACATTGTAAGGAATCATCTGAAGGCTGTAGGTAAAAAATTGCTGATTCCCGGCAATTTACCGTTCTGGCAACTGAGGGAAAACCCTGTTGAGATCGTATCTGGGTATTGCATATTGACTGGATTTCCAGGTGCCCGTCAATGTTATGGACTGAAGCAGCTGCTGTCAGGCTTCCTTTGATATCTGGTCAGGGAAACCACTGGAGAGTGGCTGTTGTCCGTTGCTTGGGAAAACCGAGGATGATGTTGGGCTCGAAGGTGAATTGCTATACTGCAACTGTGGACAATCGAGGAGTACAGCAATGGCTGGAGAACGTGTGATTACTCAGGTCAACCTCAATGAATATTTCCGTGATGCATTGAACGAGGCATTGGCTCGTCAAAGTCTGGAGCCAGAGGAAGACACGGTCTTCTATGTCGTCAATCTGTTGTCACATTTTGTTCGCTCCGAGCATTTGTTTGCAGATACCGAGGATGGTCCTGCATTACAGCCCTTGGTGGAAATGTATACAGCAGCCGCCGCGGCCACTTCGGTGGATGAGCGGGCGCGCCTGTTACGCCGCCTGGGTGACGTGGCGTTGCTGATTTCCGGGGTCTTTTCCGACAGCCTCAATCGTAAACTGGTGGATGTGGATTACTATATTGCCATGGGGGGCAGTGCTTACGGATATCTGTCAGATCTGGTCAGGGATTCCTTGCGTGGTCAGGCTTTGGGGGGAATATTCACCGAATTGTCACTCAAGTTTGCCGGGTTCGTCGATGTGCTTGGTGAAGTGAGTGAAAAGGCCAATCTGACTTCCTCCAGCGATGTCATGAGATTGTATGAAGTGTGGTTGCGGACGGGGAGTCAGAGAGCGGCCAATCGCTTGAGGCGTCTCGGCATCGAGCCTGTGAGGGGTGCCCTTCATCAGCATTGAAGGCTATAGCCATGAGCCTTTATGCATTGCAACGCCTGCTGGAGCATATCTACCGGATCAAACTCGACTATCGGGTGGATGATTTCCTGATCACTGACCCCGAACTGGCAGCCGCGTTACTGGGAAGTCCGGATATATGCCCCAGTCGGGAAAAATTGCTGGTGAGGCAGGAGCAGGGGGAACTGCAGCTTTCCCTTTACCTGGATAAGGAGATCGTGCAACGTTTGACGAAACAAAATCCCATCACATCCCTGCATGATGAAAATCTGGAAGACTTTCTGTTGGCCCTGGAAGGTGTCAGCCATTTCCTCTATCTGGGATGGAAGGCTGAATTGGAACAAGGCGTTTCACTGTTGGAATTGGAACTCCAGGCCGAGGTGGACAAGTTCATTTCGACTTTGACCCTGTTGGCCCGGCAGCGGCGGCGATGGATTCCATTTCACATACATCGACGATTGTTTGAACGCTGCGGATTTGAACCTTACCTGGAAGGTGAGCGGCTGTGGCGTTACCGTAACGCCAATCGCTTTGCTGGAAAGTATTGCTGGCAATTGGAGGACAGATATCTGAATCGAAGGAAGATAACTTCCCTGATGGAAGAGCTGCGTCATTTTTATCGTCTGTCACAACAACAGAAGATTTGCCATATCGAGGCGAACTGATTGAGTGTCACGCAAAGCAATCAGGTCGCAGACATTAAAAATCCGTGGTTTTTTCGGGATTGAAGCCCCTGCAGCCGATGCTCAACATCCACACCTCCAACCGGCTCGAGATCCTCGCCGGGCTGCTGGCCGAAAGTCACCGGGAAGCTGCTGATTCAGTCTTCGAACCCCAGGTGGTGGTGACCGCAGGGCCCGCCATGGCCCGCTGGCTCAACCTGCAGCTGTGCCGGCACAACGGCATCGCCGCCAACATCGACTATCCCCTGCCGGCCACCTTCATCTGGTCCCTGGCCCGGCAATGTCTGGACGGTCTTCCGGAAGAAGACCCCCTGTCCCGGGAGGCCATGTCCTGGGCGATCTTTTCGGCCCTGCCCGGCTTGATAGAGGAAGAGCATTTCC
>JALVSV010000099.1 GCA_027024125.1 Methylothermaceae bacterium
TGGCAAGACCGCGAAAGTACGCAAAAGGATAGAAGAGGTGATCAACATTGCCACTATCCGTGGGCGTTTTGGCAAGCGTTTCCAGATCACTGGACTCGACAGTACGGAAGAAGCCAGAAATCTGGCATTGCTGTTGAGGGCCGGTGCATTGGCTGCGCCTGTGGATATCATCGAAGAAAGAACGGTAGGCCCGAGCCTGGGACGTGACAATATCGAACGTGGGTTCATGTCGGTCATCGTCGGTTTCGTTCTGGTGCTGGTCTTTACTGCATGGTATTACAAGCTGTTTGGTCTGGTCGCAGATGTAGCTTTGTTCTTTAATCTGGTATTGCTGATTGCGTTGTTGTCCATGCTTCAGGCAACTCTGACCTTGCCCGGGATTGCCGGTATCGTGTTGACGGTAGGTATGGCAGTGGATGCCAACGTACTGATCTTTGAACGGATCAAGGAGGAGTTGCGCAATGGCAATAGTCCACAGGCGAGTATCTATGTCGGTTATGAAAAAGCATTCGGGACCATCTTCGACGCCAACATCACCACTTTGATCGCCGCATTGGTGCTGTTCAGTTTTGGTACGGGTCCGATCAAAGGATTTGCCGTGACCCTGTCGATTGGCATCATGACTTCCATGTTCACAGCGATCATGGTGACCAGGATGCTGATCAACTGGATTTATGGAAATCGCCGCGTTGCGCGGTTGGCCATTTGAGGAGGAAACATGGCACAACATCTCTCCCAACGTAATTTCGACTTCATGGGAAAGCGCCATGTGGCGTTGGTCGCATCGGCTCTCTTGGTGGCCTTGTCCTTGGGCTCTCTGGTTATCCAGGGGCTAAAGTTGGGGTTGGACTTCACCGGGGGGACTCTGGTCGAAGTAGGGTACGTCGAGCCTGTGGACCTTCACAAGGTGAGACAGTTACTTGCCGATCACGGCTTCGAGGATGCGGCAGTCCAGCATTTTGGAACTTCGCGTGAACTCTTGATTCGTTTGCCGTCTGATCCGGAATTGGACTCAGCTGAGCTGAGTAACAGGATTCTCGACGTGTTACGCTCAGATTCCGAGGTGCAGCCGCAATTGAGGCGTGTCGAATTCGTGGGTCCGCAGGTCGGTGAGGAGCTGACGGAAAAGGGTGGACTTGCAATGCTGTTCGCCCTGTTTGGAATCCTGGTCTATGTGGCGTGGCGGTTCGAATATCGGTTTTCTCTGGGATCAATCGCCGCGTTGATTCACGATGTGATCATCACTCTGGGGTTCTTTTCCCTGACCCGTCTGGAGTTCGATCTGACCGTCTTGGCTGCGGTACTCGCGGTGGTTGGTTATTCCCTCAATGACACCATCGTCGTTTTCGACAGGATTAGGGAGAATTTCAGGCGTATGAGGCGTGGTGGCCCGGTGGAGATCATCAATACCTCCATCAATCAGACTCTCAGCCGTACCCTGATCACATCGTTTACCACCTTGCTCGTGCTCTTGGCGTTGGCTTTTCTCGGCGGGGAGATTATTCGAAACTTCGCAATCGCCCTTATTTTAGGTGTGGTCGTGGGAACCTATTCCTCTATCTATATCGCCAGTGCTTTCCTGCTACTTCTCAAGGTCAGGCGGGAAGATCTGCTCTTGCCCGAGAAGCCGGAAACGGATGCAGATTTGCTGTGAGCGCTTCCCTGGAGGCACCCTGTAAGATTGGTTTTGCAGGGTGTACTCCCCGACGTCAGCGTAATGCCTCAATGACAAAAGGGTCTATGGCTTGGCAAATGATCTGTTGCAGTTTGGGAGTTCCTGCGATGATGTTTCCAGTTTCCATGAAGCGATCCCTTCCACTGAAATCGCTCACGATGCCTCCTGCTTCCTGAATAAGCAAAACGCCTGCTGCCATATCCCAAGGTTGTAGACCGATCTCCCAAAATCCATCGAGCCTTCCACAAGCCACATAGGCCAGATCGAGAGAAGCGGCCCCCGCGCGCCGAATGCCTGCGCTGTCTTTGAACAGTACGCGAAACATATTGAGGTAGGTATCGAGATATTCTTGTTGCTTGAAAGGAAAACCGGTGCCCAACAGTGAACCGAGCAGGCTGGATTGCCCAGATACCCGGATACGGCGATTGTTAAGCATGGCGCCACGCCCCCTGGACG
>JALVSV010000100.1 GCA_027024125.1 Methylothermaceae bacterium
ATATATCGAGGTCTTCTATAACCGCCGGCGCCGACATTCGTCCATCGAATACCAGGCCCCGGCAAACTATGACGCGCAGCACTCAAAACCTGCGTGATTTTTTGTCCGGAAAAGTCTTGACAGTCCAAGGTACGCAATTACCGGAAGAACCGCCTTTCAGTAAGCAGGTGCCTGTCCATCTTCTATCTGAAGATGATCGTGTACCGCTTTGGCGAATTGCTCAAACTCGTTCAGATAATTCCTGGCGATCGCATGGACGATCCGCAGATCGATTTCTTCATAATCGTGAACCGCCACATTGCGGAAACCTACCGCTTTTTTCAGGCGATTGGCCAGTTCTGGATGGATGACCCCGATGTGGGCCAAATGATCGAAAGTCTGCCCCATTGTTTCCGGCGGAGGAAGTTCGTGGTCGGAAAGCAGGTGGGTTCCAATATCCACGCACAACTGTACCGCCCGGGTCAGGTTCAGAACCAGAATGTCCTGGAGGTCGATGTTCTGAACCAACGTTTCCAGATCGGGCGGGCACTTCTCCTGGATTCGCTGGATGCAGCGGCGCAGCGACTCCAGTTTCCGCTCCACTATCTCCCTAACCATGCTCGTCTCCGTTCGGCAAGAATTCGCTTTTGATAGGGGACGAAATCCGCTTCGGCGAACAAGTGCCGTTTTACGATTTCGGCAAAATCCATGCTCGAACCTTTCAATCGTTTTCCGGTCCTCAAAATCTGCCCCAGAAGCGGCTCACCCACTGTACGCAAATCGATCAGATCCACCGGCCTTCCGGTCAGTTCGGCAAGTTCCCCGATCAACCGCATTTTTTCTTCCGCGGTCAGCTTCTGATCTGCTTCCACAGCGATGTCGATATCACTATAGAAATCTGCCTTGCCGCTGACCAGGGAGCCGAAGAGGATAGCGGTTCTGATTTCGGGGTGCCGGGACAGGAAGGAGTGAAGGCGTTTTTCCACACTCGAAGGGTCGGATTTGTCTGCCTTTTCTCCCATCTCGATCTCCAAAAACTCGTTTACATCATCGCTTATCCGGAGAGCCATCTCAAGAGACAGTTTTCTGGCATCAGAAACAGGAAAAAAGGGCGGTATCCTCACCGTTTCGTCAGTCCGAACCGTTTCATCTTCGGCACTGAACACGCCAGCGATTGTTCAGCCGTGGAATTGACCACTCAGTGGCGTGCAGCTGAGTATAATCGTTTCCATGAATATTCTGTGAGGATAATCATGATGCCACGCACTTTTTGCTGCTTGCCTCAATATTCTTTACCGGCTGTGCAAACGGCTTGCTGGATGATATCGAAAATGAAGCTTTCGACAAAGCGGCCGAGAAATGGTCAGATTTCTGTGCCCGCAATGCAAAAAAGGGGCTCACATGGCAATGGACCCGTATTAAGGTTCGACGTGAAATCCGTCAGCGTGGCGCAGATGGACCACTTCCGCCGATCCTATTTCCGAGGGACTGGACGAGCAAACCGCCAAGTGTGAAGACCGGTTCTGATGATCCGGTGTCACAGTGAGACCAACGGCCAGGGTGTGCCGTTTTCAGCCCCTTTGGCCGTATAGCGCAACATGATCCGGGATTGGGAGGACTGGATACAGCTCCAAATCAAAGAACTGTGGAAACCAAAAGAGGTTCTTCGACGTTTCAAGAGGATTTCAGTATTGAGCCAGCTGGGCTGGCAATCATGTAGATTATGGTGATGAAGGTCTCCGTATTTCGATCTCCCCGTGCTCTTGCCCTGGCTGCCTGAAAGAGGCTGTTCAATCCTTCCAGCCGGGTATTGGTATAGGTGGAAGTCAACGGCGCACCACCAGTTCGGCATTTCTTTTCAGCGTGGCCAGAGCCTTTCGTACAGGCTCGAGCAATAGCTGTCACCGATTATAAGTCCGTGGCATAGTTGATGAACCGTGTAATCCGCCAACACCAGTCAATTCATCGCATAGTTTTACAATATTCTTCATCTGACTCTTCGACAACCACTCCTCCCCTGTCATCCACAGGCCTTCTTTGTTAATGAAAATCTTCAGGCCCTCCGGAATATGTCTTTTGTATTTCAACAGGAGGGACTGAATCCGGTTGTCAAGAAGAGGTTCTGCGTTTGAAGTGCTTGCTGACATGATTTCAAATTCTTCCGCAAATTCAGGTATCAGCCCTTCGCGTCGCAAGGGCCTGATTTGAGCTATCCGGAAAGCCATGTCGACGAGAAGTTTCCTATGCCCTGTAAACTTTTTATAGATGCAAACGGATGATGCACTGTTGGTGGCACAGGCGAAACATAATGCCCACCCCACAGTGCTTTCTTTTCTGGTTTTTGGTTGATAGGCGCGTATGGTTTTTGTATCGTCTGTCTGGGCATAAAAGGCTTTGCCATCCATATCCCTGAATCGGATATGATGCAAGGTCATTTTTCTTTCCGTCAATTGGATCATTTCCTTGAGGCCAGTGGCCCTGGGCAAGGTTTGCTGGTCTGATGGGGGGATACTGTAAGAGATTGAAATCCTGCTCCGGTTGATGGAGATGGTGACCTGTTTATCCCGCTGACTGCTTCCCATGCCGTCAGAAAAGTTTTCCCACAATGTCTTGATGGCGATGTTAGAGACGGCCTGCATAAGTCGTTTGTCGTTGTCTGTTTTTTTGAAGCCAAGGGACTTCAGGCAGGCAACAGATTGAGATCTCTTGCTCAGGCTGATAATGACGAACACCACCCCCCACAACACCCCCATGCCCCATAGTGAGGCAAATATAATCACGAAATAGAATAACTTGGGATCCTGTCTCAAATGATTTATAAAATCTTCCATTCCGGGCTTTTGTGATGGGTAGTTCAAGTATTCCTATCTGTTCCGCTTGCAGGGGCATCACCTGGGATCGTATTTTGTCTGATAGCCAGGATTATGTTGAGGGCGCATTGCATTGGGAAAGTTCCAGTCGGTCTTGACATCCAAAGAGATCTCCTTGATCTGCTTGAAGACCCTGTACGGATCATTGATGCCTATGAACTTGTCGTATATCCGGCCCCCCTTGTTGCTGACCCGCCCGGAGAACGCCTGAATCGTGCCCACGCCAAGTAGATTCTCTATCGGATTGACGTTCACTTCGATGTCAGAGATTCTGTCGTAGTCGATCACTTTGAAATCCGTCCCCCAGAACCCGCTGCGCATCATCAGGCGCTTATTGGAAAAGGCATAACAGGTGTTGCCGTGGACAAGGACCAGCCGGAACATGTTCAGGATGCTGCCCCAGAAAGGGAACAGGTGCAGGGCGAAGAACGGGATGGTGAATCCGGACATCTGATCCGGCATATTCTGGATAAAGCCAAAATAATCAATGGCTCCCCAAAAAAGCCCCAAAACCAGAAAAGGAATCCCCCTGGTGACAAAGGCTGTGAAGTTGGGTCGTCCAACCCACAGGATCTCCTCGTCCTGGTCTTTGATGGACTCAAATTGAGGCGGCAGTTTCGAGTCTGTACGCATTCTGGTTTTACCTGCTGGTGGTTGGTATCGGTGGCTGTATGCAGAAAATAAGCAGGATGCAATCTGCTGGATGGGCTTATCTTTGAATGAACATCCAATAGAAGAAAAATAGCAGAAAATCACAAGAGGGGTGTCTGCCAGGCGACTCTAAAAGATGCGGTGGAATGGCCGATTCATTGATCAAAACCCACGAACAGGTAACCATGGGATTGCCACTCTGGTTTGGCATCGCCATGTCGCTGTGGTTCACAACATACGCCATGCCTCACCAGGTGGAATAAGATGACGAAGGTAGCGCACAGAATACCGGCTTCCTCCATTGTCGGCCGGAAAATGTCGGGCAACGGTATCCGCTGGCAGCCCCAGGAAGGCGTTCTGCCCATGAGAAGGTTTGTTACCGGTTCCAGAACGGCGGCGCTGATCGCCCTGCCGCTGGGATCTGCCTGGTCCCTCTATTTTCTCGACCTGATCAACTGGAGCCAGCCGTGCAACCTGCTGGTTCCAGATGCGCTGATGTTATCACTGGTCTCACTGCCTGGCATTTTGGTGGTGCTTTACGGACTCAGCCAGCTCGTATACCGTGAACAGACCGAGATCAACAGGGCTGGCGTCATCCTACGGCGGTGTGGTTTGTTTGGGGTCAAAGCGTGGCGCGAACCCCTGTCCGCTTATCGTGGCGTACTGAAGCATCACCAGTACTGGCGTAGAGAACATGGCGCCGACACCATGATCTACTCATTGCGCCTCTTGCACGACGACAGTGCGAAGGACGTTCTGCTCTACCAGGCTGAAAACAGCCTGTACCTGCCGCCGACCGATTGGGAGCAGAAGTGGAAAGCCTATTGCCGACTGTTTCATTTGCCCGCGATCGAGGAGAACAAGTCGGGTCGTGTAGTGACCGAGGTTGATGTTCTGGACAAACCCTTGGACATGCAGTTACGGGAAGGCCGCATCACCTCGAAGCCGGTGGAGGGCGTTTTACGGGAACGTGGGGTAACCGAGGAACGGGATGGGGACGGTTGGTTGTTCACCCTTCATCCCTTCTTCAGGAAACGGCTGTTTGTCCTTTTTGGAACGTTCGCTCCGGGCATGCTTGTCCTGGCTTGGTTTCAAGGGGTTGAGCCGAGGTCGTTGCTGTATTGGTTCTGCGCTGGTGCTTCTTTCCTGGTCTTGACTGTGCTCCTGGCCTGTCTGCAAGTACGCCGTCACAGGTCGCGGCCTGAGCGGATTCTGGTCGACAGGGGCCATCTTTGGTACAGGCACTGGGATCGCGTCCGCAAGCGCGAAAACACCGTACGGCTCCCCCTTGCCGAGATTATCGGGATATCGGTCAAGGCCGACCCCAGCCGGCCATTCGGCGGAGACGATATTGTGGTGCACAGCGCCAGACAGACAATCAGGTTCGGGAAATGGTTGCCACGAACGACCAAGGCAGCGTTATGCGATCGCCTGCTCGCGCGTGTGATCGATCAATTGAAGAAAACATGATGGTGTCCATGTGGCTTTTGATCGAGACGGGCATGGCCGTGGTGCTGGTATTGTGGGTTCGTGGCAACGATTCGATTCTTTGGCGCACAGAAGGACAGGTCAATTTTTGGTTCAAGAATCCGCAGCAGATCGGCCGGAGGGAGTGACGCTGAAGAAGCAGAATCCAGGTTCGGGTCCAGTACCGTTTTCATGCGGACTATTCTTTCATTTTCAATCCCTTGACACATCAGAATGTGGCCTCGTATCTCAGCTTTTTGTGGCCTTTCATGGTCCCGATGTCAAAACCTCAAGAAGCCAGTTGATCTGCTGCCCGCTCAGCGAAACCAGCTCATCCTCACCCCTGGCCAGTGGTATTTCTTCTCGGCCAGACTCTTGTAATAGAGGACGAAACCGTTGTGTCCTCCCAGTACAGCAGCTTGATCTTGTCCCGCCGGTTGGTGAAGGCGTACAGTGCCCCCTCGAAGGGGTTGTGACCCAGCTCCATTTCGACGATCGCGGCCAGCCCCCGGAAGCTCTTTCGGAAATCCACCGGATCCCGGTACAGGTAGATCCGCGGCATCTGCGGAGGCGGGCGCAGCCGGTAATCCATCACAGCACCTCCAGCAGTTGCCTCACCAGCAGCAGGTGCTGCGCCTCGATCCCCCGGATCTCCAGGCCGTTGGGCAGACTCAGGATCAGACCGGTGGGCTGCCCCATGGCAGGGATCACCGGCACGAAACCCGCCTCCTTCTTCTCTCTTGGCGGTTGGCCTGCCCCACGCAGCTTGCGGACGCAGTAGCCGAATGCCGAATAGCGCAATCCGTGCTCGTCGCAGTATGCCTTTTGGGCCAGGCCCGATGCCTACCACGTGGTGACGTGCTCCTGCCAGAAGGTGAGACGGTCAGTACAGTCGGTTGCTGTCATGATGTTCTCCTGGGTTGCGAAAAGGCAGGAGAAAGTCTGCAGCAGCAGGTGCATCGAGCCGAACAGGTGGTGTTCCTGGCCGACGGCGCCTCCTGGATCTGGGACCGGATCGAGTCTTTGTTCGCCTACTGGCAGGTGCCCGTCTATCGGGTGCTGGACTTCTATCATGCTACAGATCACCTGGTCGAAGTTGCCAAAGCCTGCAAGGGTTGGAACGGCCAAACAACGCAAAACCTGGTGGCGGAAACAACAGCGGCGGTTGCTATTAACCCGGCAGGAAATATTCGTATGCAATGATGTCCAACCCATTACTATGAGTACAGAACGAATTGATATACGCAAACTGGAAGCTGCAGCCAGAGAACAAATGCGCAAGGTTGTTCTTCGCCTGTATGAAAAGGGATACCGTCCTACCCAGATCGCCAAGGACCTTGGGCTTCGCCGCGCAACGGTTTCGGAATGGATTGCCAGAGTCAAATCTGGCCATGGCACGGGAGAAAAGAAACGCGGGAGACGGATTGGCACTGGACGGAAACTGACGCCGGCCCAGGAAGCCAGGATCAGCCGGGAGATTGTGGACAAGACTCCGGACCAGTTGGGATTGCCATATGCCCTTTGGAATGCCCAGGCGATGCGGATGCTGATCCACCGATTCTTTGGCATTGATATGCCCAAGCGCACGGTCAGACTGTATCTGCAACGTTGGGGCATGACGCCGCAACGTCCCCTCAAACGGGCCTATGAGCAGGATCCTGTGGC
>JALVSV010000101.1:0-416 GCA_027024125.1 Methylothermaceae bacterium
CTGGGCCTCGGGATAGAGTTCCTTGACAGCTTGGGCGAGCAGATGGGCGGTGGAATGGCGCAGCACATCCAGCCCTTCTTCTTCACGGGGGGTAATGATCTTGACATCCGCATCATGGTCGATGACGTACCCCAGATCGACCAGGCGATCACCCACCTTACCAGCCACTGCCGCCTTGGCAAGGCCGGGGCCAATCGCTTTTGCCACTTCCCTCACCGTGACAGGGTGATCGAAAGCCAGCTGTTTTCCGTCTGGAAGCTTGATTGTGGGCATGGCACGCGAAATCAAAAATAAAAAGCATCGCCAAGCGATGCTTAGAAATTACAAAACTGGTAGGCGCGATTGGATTCGAACCAACGACCCCCACCATGTCAAGGTGGTGCTCTAACCAACTGAGCTACGCGCCTACATAAGAA
>JALVSV010000101.1:426-2117 GCA_027024125.1 Methylothermaceae bacterium
GAATTTGTAATTATGGGATAAATCCTTTCATCTGTAAAGCCCTTATCCGCTTGCCGTCAGGGCTCCGTCATCTACCAAAGCCGGGGCAGATGGTCTGCTTGTAAAAACGCAACCGATATATTCCTGCAGGCGCCACTTCAACCTCCTTGACGGCGAGCCTTCCAATCAGGCCACATACCTCTTTGTCCAATCCTTTATGAGTTGAAATGACACGGTCCAGAGCTTGCCGCTTACTTGGCCAGCAACGGCTTTCCCCGGCTTTTTACCCTGCGCAGCAGGGAACAGCCGACACTGATCACCAATAAAGTCAAGGATAATTCGAGCAGCACGAATGTGCCTACTTTCATCCAAGCAAAGGCTGGATGGACAAACCGCACCATCCAGCCGGCCGCTTCGTTGGCTACTGCCGAAAGAAAGCTCATTCCTCCAAGCATGATCTTCAACCCAACTGGCAGCTCGGTCATGAGCATGAGATGCACCAGGGTCAGAACCAGCATGCCCTGGGCAAAAAGATGAAAATGTGTGACCTCAAGCATCCCCTCGTAGGACCTGGGAGGACGAAATTCCTCTTCCGAACCCAAATAATAGGAAACCACCGATGACGGCGTCAGATCCATATGGTGAAAATACATCAATGCTGCGCTGACAGCGAACAAGACGATATAACCCAAAAAGAGCAGGATGCAGCTATTGAGCAGGACCTTGCGATAATGTTCGCCACTGACAAAGAATCGCACTACCCCTCCTGAGACGCAAGCATCACGTGATAGATCGCCAATACCTTTCGTACGCTGTCAAGGGCTGCCCTGGCACTCAAAGTCGCCCCTGTGATGCCCTGCACACCTCCCCCAAGACGCAACTGTTGCAAAGGCACCCCAAACAACTGGTCGAACCAGCGCAGCGGGGGCTGATATTCAGGAGGCTCATGAAAGGCCAAGATCTCTATGCGTTTGAGCGTGCCATCTGGATTCAGCACAATCAGCAGGGTTTCCGGTTTGGTGCGCACAGTATGCGTTTCGATCGCGGCATAACCCACTATCCTGCCTGACCGCTTACCCACGTAGTAGGTATATAGGCTGGATTCCAGCTTGGTTTTGGCCAATCGCTCTATCTTCTGGCGCTCGGTATCGGTCAGGAACAAAGGCATCATTTCGACCTGGGCATCCTTGCCAAACGCCAATTCCATGGCCTCCTGCTTGCTGAAATAGATTTTGCCCAGGCTGGCGGCAGGAAGTGCCGCCAACACCAAACCAAACACCAAGGCTTTGAGATGATGCACATTTTCTCCTTTAGAAAATGAAACCGATACCCAGGTTGAATTCATCCGGCACATCGCCTTTTTTTGCGGTGATATTGCGGTAATCCGCCTTGATGACGATATTGGGAATCGGCTTGTAATGCAGCCCAACCTGCCACAAGTAACGGTTGAAGCGGCCATCATCACTGAATCCCTTGGGGGCCTTGGCAATCGTATCCCACTGCTCAAAGCGGAAAAAGGGCGCCAGATAGTGAGTCGAGTCGGTAAACAGGGGAAGGATATTATAGCCGAGCTCGGTATACCAGCCGAACTGCTGCTCACCCACCGTCTCTCCGACATATCGACTGACCTTGTCAGCATCGCCGATATGACTCCAGGCACCCAGAGCCCGAAACTCCCAGCCCCTATATTTCCATTGAACGTGACCTTCATA
>JALVSV010000102.1 GCA_027024125.1 Methylothermaceae bacterium
TTCTCCACCTTCTCGTGTCCCCGCTCGGTCAGGAACACCTGGCGGGTCTTTTCATCCACTGTGTAGTCACCGGGCTTCTTGATTCCTTCCTTTTCGTCTCCTTCCTGACGAACCAGTTGCGGCACCAGCTCGTTCATCTTCAGATAAAGATCGGTGCGCTCCTCGGTGGGACCGGAAATGATCAGGGGCGTCCTGGCCTCGTCGATCAGGATCGAGTCCACCTCGTCCACGATGGCATAGAAATGACCACGTTGAACCTGATCCTCCTTGCTGAAGGCCATGTTATCGCGCAGATAGTCAAAGCCGAATTCGTTGTTGGTACCATAGGTGATGTCAGCGCCATAGGCCTCGCGCCGTTGTTTTTGATCCAGATCACTGGTGATGACCCCGACGCTCATCCCCAGGAACCGATAGATCTTACCCATCCATTCCGAGTCACGCCTGGCCAGATAATCGTTGACTGTGACTACGTGCACCCCCTTGCCAGGCAAGGCATTCAGGTAGGCAGCCAGGGTCGCGACCAGGGTCTTGCCTTCACCGGTGCGCATCTCAGCGATCTTGCCATCATGCAGCACCATCCCACCTATCAACTGGACATCGAAATGACGCATGTTCAAGACCCGGCGCCCGGTTTCGCGGACGGCCGCAAACGCCTCAGGCAAGAGATCGTCAAGCGTCTCGCCTTGCTCCAGACGATTCCTGAATTCGCCAGTCTTGGCACGCAACTCATCGTCACTCAAGGATTGAAATTGCGGTTCGAGGCTGTTGATCTTTTCTACGATACGGTATTTCTGACGGACGATACGATCGTTGCGGGAACCGATGACTTTTTTAACCAGCTTGCCTAGCATTGTGTTTTAATCTCAAGGTTGAAGGGGTGGCGAACCCGTTGTCCAAAATGTTGATCATTTTACCCCACTGAATGGGATGGCTGGAAATTACCGGCATATGAAGTGACGCTGATCCTTGCATGACATGTCCCAATTTGACGTCAAAACCATAGAATTGTTCTGGAAATCAGTCGTGTCCAATCGGTTCAGTAACGCCAAGCCCGCTATCGAGAAACTCAGGTCAAACCAGGGACTGTCACCACTGTTGGCCCGCCTGCAACTGCATCAGCGTCTGCTTGATGCCATTCAGCAGCATCTGCCAGAGTCGATGCGCCCCCATTGTCTGGCATGCGCACTCGATACTCAGGGCCGACTGACCTTGTACGTCGATACCGCCGCATGGACTTCACAGATACGCTTCTATCAAACCAGCTTATTACCCGTCCTGAAAAAGATAGCACCCATTCAGCGCTTACGCCTGCAGATACTGCTGCCGGTATATTCAAAAGAAAAAAAAGCCGCTCCACCGAGAATCCCCAGCCCGCAAATCCTGGAGCAACTGAAACACAACGCCGCCTTCGTCGAAGACAAGGAAATCCGCCGTGCACTCGAGCGGATGGTACATGCCATGCAAACATTACAAGGACGGATCTGACAAAGGCCAAGACGGGTTTGTTTTCTTGGGAGTACCAGACGGGCGAACAAATCGGATAAAGCGTCCAATCAGCCGTATTTGCCAGATTCCCACGACCGTTTCAACTGCCACGAACCGTTGGGTTGAATTCGCAGCGACTTGATGTCGGGGAACAAAAGATCCAAACTTGGGACAAGACAATCTGCTAGGAGACTGGCATGCGCATACTGATGTTGCTTGGTCTGATACTGCCTTTTGGCATCGCTTCCGCACAACCTATTGTCAAATCCGTGGATAAATCCGGTCACGTCACCTATTCCGACCGACCGATTGAAGGTGCCTCCTCAGTGAGCGAGATCGAACCTCCTCCCGAGCCTTCACCTGAAGAAGTCAAAGCCGCAGAGGAACGACTCGAAAGGCTGATCGAGGAAGATGCGAAGCTGGAAGCAGAAAGGAAGAAAGCGGAAGAGGCCCGACGCAAAGAAGCCATGGAGCGGGCGAAGTCCCAACCCAAGGTGATTGTCATCAAAGAGAAACCTAATCCGCAACCCAATACGTACTACATGTATCCACCCCGTCATCCAGGCTTTCGCCCCCCAGGGCAGCGGCCTCCCGACCATCACCCACCGGGGATGAAACCTCCCGGC
>JALVSV010000103.1 GCA_027024125.1 Methylothermaceae bacterium
GCGTCCCGAAAACCAGTCCCCTGCTCCCCGCCCCCGCCCCCGCCCACCATGTACCTTTCACAATAAAAAGCCTAGGAACCTATCAGATTTCTCCCATGATGTGATGACACAGGAACAGCTGCCCCAAACCGAATCCGGAGAAGAGACGGAGAGGGTACGCCAAGCCAGTTTTTCCCTACCACATCTACTCATATATGGCCTGCCGGGGCTTCCTCTGGCGGCACTGGGTCTGCCGCTTTATGTCTATCTCCCAACTTTCTATGCCCGTGACTTGATGCTTGGAGCAGGGGTGGTTGGCACCATTCTGTTACTGGCACGACTGTTCGACGTAGTGACGGACCTCGCTGCCGGTATCCTCAGTGACCGCTGGCAGCCTATAACAGGTTGGCGCCGCCGCGGTATGATGATATTCGGAACACCATGGCTACTACTGGGCATTTGGATGCTGTTTTTGCCACCGCCAGGGGTCGGCTCAGGGTGGCTATTGCTGGGCACCCTTTTGGCTTATCTCGGGTGGACCCTGGTCTATATCCCCTATGCCGCCTGGGGAGCTGAGCTGAGCTGTGACTATCACGAACGTAGCCGGCTCGCGGCCAGCCGAGAAGGGCTTCAGGCATTGGGCGTACTACTGGCATTGGCGATCCCCAATCTAGCAGGAACTGCCGACGATGTAGCACTGACCTTACGGCTGCTATTCTTTGCTCTTGCCATCACCCTTCCAGTATCAGTGCTGCTGTCTGTGGGGATGCTGACCGAACCCATCTGGCCTTCACCGGTACCGCGCTGGCGCCATGGATTCCATTTGCTTTTCAAGAACCGGCCTCTACAACTACTGCTCATCGCTTATGTCCTGGACGGATTGGCTAACGGATTACCAGCCACCCTGTTCCTCCTTTTTATCACCGAGCGCTTGCATGCGACGCATTTCATTGGACACCTGTTGATCCTGTATTTTGGCATGGGGGTCATTGCCTTGCCAGCATGGATCTGGTTGTCTCGAAAGATCGGCAAACACCGGGCCTGGGCACTCTCGATGGCGTTGGCAGTTATGTCTCTCGCCATCGTCCCTTGGCTAGGTCCTGGTGATCTGCTCGTATTCACCTGGACAGTCGCCTTCACCGGCACTACCCTTGGCGCTGACATGACCCTACCCACCGCCATGCAGGCCGACGTCGTGGATGTGGATACCGCGGAAGGAGGAGGTGGCCGCGCGGGCCTTTTATTTGGCATCTGGGGCATGGCAACTAAACTAGCCCTGGCACTGGCAGTAGGGATTGCCTTCCCCTTACTGGGGCTGGCAGGCTATGATCCCGCTCTTGACAATCAGCCCGAGTCTGCCCTCCAGGCTATGGGTTGGCTGTACGCCGGGCTCCCGGTCTTACTGAAATTACCTTGCATTGCCATCGCCTGGCATTTTCCTTTGGATGCCAAAGCGCAATCTTTGCTACAACAAAAGATCCAGCGGCAGAGGCGTGCCACCACTGGAAGAAATCCTTAGCGACTTTCGGCGGGAACTGATAGCAGCAGGGTGTGGATTGGGGCCCCCTGGATAAACCATTCCATACCCCCTAGATTCCACAACGCACCGGAAGGACATTCACGGCCACCATGCTCACAGATACTCTGCCGAGAAACTCTGTACCGCCTGCACAAGATAGGAAACAAGCAAAGCCGAAAGCAGCTACCCCCACTTACCGACCACACTGTTTCATGAATCATAATGGTTTGAGACATTTCCTCAGGGAATCTTCCATTTCATTCCTTGCGTCTTCCGTATGGATGAGCTCAATTCTGCTTTCGGGGCAGGGCCCTGTCCTGCTGACCGTGAGCAAACCATCGCTGTAATTGAACAGAAACCACCCACGATCTGTGGAGATCACACCTTTCAGCCGCAGCTGAGCAGAATGAACGATCTCCGAATAAAGAAGGGAATAATCGAAGACACACTCTCCGGGGAACACCCAGCCACAGCTGTGGAAATGGCCATCACTGTGGTGCATTGCCGCCTTCTTGGAACGCGATTCGTCTGGCATTTGCTCCCCAGGCATAGAAATGTGATGATGGGAATAGCGGGCTTTCCTATGTGGATTCCTTGGTAGATCCAGCCA
>JALVSV010000104.1 GCA_027024125.1 Methylothermaceae bacterium
TCGGGGGCGATGGTCAGGAAGGTGGTACCCCAACCGTTCATGCACGCCTTGGGTCGGTCCTCGTAAAAATCGGGGAGGACGTAATAGATCTTCATCTTCCCCTTGAGCCTTTCCTTGTATTGCCGGGCAATCGCCTCGGCCCGTTCGAACTGCAGGCGGGTGGGCATCAATTGGGGGCGGTTGAGGTGGGCCCAGCCGTAATACTGGGTGTTGGCCAGTTCCAGGTAATCTGCGCCCAGTTCGATCGCCATTTCCAGAATCCCTTCCATCTGTTCGATGTTGTGGCGGTGGATCACCACGCACAGCACCATCGGGTAACCGTGCTTCTTCACCAGATGGGCCACTTCTTTTTTATGTTCGAAGCTTTCGGTGCCGGCGAGGAAATCGCTCAACTCCTTCTCCGGAGCCTGGATGCTGACCTGGATGTGATCGAGGCCTGCCTGCTTGAGTTGGGCAATGGTGTCTTCGGTCATCCCGTAGCCGGAGGTGATCAGATTGGAGTAGTAACCGAGCTGTCGGGCGTGGGCCGCCAGTTCCGGCAGATCCCTGCGGGTGAGGGGTTCGCCTCCGGAAAATCCAAGTTGCACGGCGCCCATCTGTCTGGCCTCGCTCAGCACCCGTTTCCAGTCTTCGGTGGCCAACTCGGTCTTGTGGCGGGCATAGTCGGGGGGATTGGAGCAGTAGGGACATTGTAGCGGACAGTGGTAGGTGAGTTCTGCCAGCAACCACCGGGGAGGGCTAATGGGCAATTTGGATCCAGCCGTTTTCAAGTGCGATCTCCAGAAATTCGCGAATATCGTCCATTAGACCTTCGGTTTCGAACTTTTGCTCCAGTTCCATTGTGATGGTCTTCAGGGTATGTTCGCCGTCGCACAGCTTGAGGATCTCCGCCGACGAAGCGTTCAGCTCCACCATCCCCTCAGGGTAAAGGATCACATATTTCTGCTGGGCTTCCTCCCATTGGAGCCTGTGGAGGGGGGAGAAAGCCAGACGAGAGTCAGGGCTGAGGCTCATGGGACGGAAAAATAGGGCGGCTTGCCATCCACGTAGGCCAGGTACATGGCGTCCAGCATGGTCCAAAGAATGTCCAGCTTGAACTGGAGGATTTCCAGCGCTCTTTCCTGCAACTGCCGGCTCTGGCTGAAATATTCCAGGGTGAAGGCCAGTCCGTGTTCCACGTCCCGGCGGGCCTGGCTGACACGCTTCTGAAAGTAGGTCAGACCCTCGGGTTTGATCCAGGGATACAGTTCCGGCCAGCCGGCCAGGCGCTGCTTGTGGATGGTGGGGGCGAACAGTTCGGTCAGCGAAGAGCAGACCCCTTCCTGCCAGGGGGAGGTGCGGGCGAAATTGAAATAGGCGTCCACTGCAAAACGAACCCCAGGTAATACGTGCCTGAGCGAGGTGATGTCCTCACGGTTCAGTCCACAGGCCAGCCCCAGTTGGATCCAGGCTTCGATCCCGCCAGGATCCTCACCGTGCCCGTCGTGATCGAGGATGCGTTGGATCCACTGCCGCCGGGTTTCACGATCGGGGCAATTGGCCATGATGGCGGCATCCTTTCGGGGGATCATCACCTGGTAATAGAACCGGTTTAACACCCAACCGCGGATCTGCTCCTCGTTCAGCTTTCCCTCGGCCATCATCACGTGATAAGGGTGATGAATATGGTAGAGCTTGCCCTTCTCCTGCAGTCTGGCCTCGAATTCCTCGCGGGACCAGGGTTGCTGTTGATTGCTCATACAACGATCTCCATGGTGTCGTAAGCCACTTCGATACCGGCATCTTCGAGCAGCCGGCGCTGGGGCGAATCTTCGTCCAGAATCGGATTGGTGTTGTTGATGTGGATCAAAATTTTGCGGGTCGATGCGCGAATACCGCTCAGAACCTCAATCATCCCGCCACTGCCGGACTGAGGCAGATGACCGATCTCCCGTGCCTTTTTGTCACTGCCCACCTTGGTCATCTCGTCGTCGGTCCAGAATGTGCCATCGACCAGCAGGCAGTCGGCCTGCTGCATGGCGTCGAAAACGTGGGGCTCGATCTCGCCCAGTCCAGGCGCGTAATAGAGCTTCTTGCCGCTGGAGACTTGCTCCACGATCAC
>JALVSV010000105.1 GCA_027024125.1 Methylothermaceae bacterium
CTAAGGCACTCAAGCCCCCACGGATACTGCGCTGCAGAGTGACGCCCGGAAGACCTCGAAGCACCTTGTCCAGATCGGATTTGTTGGAATCGGCCAGCTCGCTCCGGTCGACGACCGTGATGCCGGTCGTCAGGCCGGCAGGATTGGGAGCAACCGACTCGACTATGAAGGGCTCCAGCTCATGCAGTTCCTGGCTCGGGTTGTCCGTCTCTTCCCGGGAAAATGCGCATCCCGTTGAAGAGACGAGGATCAAAAGTGAATAACACCAAGTTTTGCAATTCACTGGCGGCCTCGAATCCATGGACCGTTCCTGTCAAGTCAAGACCGGATAGGTTGGGAGCGGTCGACATTTGACGAATTCAATCACAACAGCGCAGTGGGCGTCCGCTCATCTGCGCCAGTCGCTTCCGGTCTTCCTTGAAGGGGGGGCGGTTCGTGGATCCTTCGACCGTCGCCTCGACGATCTTTTGGGTCCAGACATACTATATAGTAAAGATATGTATGGTCAAAGGATTGGAAAGGACCGGGCTCCCAGGAACCGAATCACTTTCCTGTCCCCTTGCCGGATTCGGGTGCGGGGTTTCCTGCCGCACGGTAGAAACGCATGATTTTCCCCATGTACACATCCCCCTCTCCAAGACTGTGGCGGCTATATCGTCATTGGCAAGAAGATTGCCGAAACCCTGCACGGTATCGCTTGCTGTTCCACGGATCTCTGCGCCCGCCATGGTGGCGAAGAATTCGTGATCCTGTTACTCGGAACGGATCGGGAGGAAGCAGCTGGAATCGCCGAAAGGGTCAGGCAGACGATCCGGGAACTGGACATTCCACACCAGGTCTCCGGGGTCGACGATGCGGTCACCGTCAGCGTGGGCGTTTGTAACCTGATTCCCGAAAAGAACCTGTCCTCCGGTGATCTGTTCCAAAGGGCGTACAAGATGCTCTATCTGGCGAAACAGGAACGAAAGAATTGCGTGAAATGTGCCTGAAGGCAGGCGGTTTGGGTGGTCGCCACCAGGGTCTATGGGGTATCATTCGTCCACTTTGGGCGCCGCCTGTCTCACCTCGTCGCTAACAAGATCCAGATACTGACTGAAGTTGTCGTTGAAACGCCGGGCCAGTTCCTTGGCTTTGTTGTCATATTCCAGGATATCGTGCCAGGTCTCCCTGGGATCGAGGATATGCTCAGGGACGCCCGGACAAAGCAGGGGCTTGGCGAGGCCGAACACGGGGTCGGTCTCGGTGGGGATGTTGGCCAGTTTTCCATCCAGTATGGCGTCGACCATCGCCCGGGTGTGCCTCAAGGGAATCCGCTCTCCCACGCCACAGGGCCCGCCTGTCCAGCCCGTGTTCACCAACCAGACGTCGGTAGCGTGTTCTTTCAATTTCTTCCCCAACAACTCGGCGTACCGGGCAGGGTGTAATGGCAGGAAGGGGGCGCCGAAGCAGGGACTGAAGATCGGCCTGGGCTCGCTGATGCCTTCCTCGGTGCCCGCCACCTGGGCGGTATAGCCGCTGATGAAGTAATACATGGCCTGAGCCCGGTCGAGCCTGGCCACCGGTGGCAGGATGCCGAAGGCGTCACAGGTCAGAAACAGGATATTGCGCGGATGACCACCGCGTCCATGCAGGGTGGCGTTGGGGATCTGGTGGATGGGATAGGAGGCGCGGGTGTTCTCGGTGATGGATTGGTCGGACAGGTCCACCTCGCGGGTGAACTCATCGAAACCCACGTTCTCCAGGATGGTGCTGAAGGTTTCAGTGGTGCAGTAGATCTCCGGCTCGTCCTCCTTAGACAGCCAGATGACCTTGGCGTAACAGCCCCCCTCGCAATTGAACACCCCGTGTTCGCTCCAGCCGTGTTCGTCGTCGCCGATCAGGGTTCGGCGGCTGTCGGCTGAGAGCGTGGTCTTGCCGGTCCCGGAAAGGCCGAAAAAAATGGCGGTATGGCCGTCGGGGCCGATATTGGCGGAGGAATGCATGGGCAGGACGTTCTTGGGAGGCAGCAGATAATTCATCACCGAGAAGACGGATTTCTTGATCTCGCCGGCATACTGAGTCCCGCCGATGAGCACCATTCTTTTGGCGAAATTGATGATGA
>JALVSV010000106.1 GCA_027024125.1 Methylothermaceae bacterium
GGACAGGTTTGCCGCGGCTGTTGAAGCCACACCCTTTGACTGCCTTGCGCAGTTTTTCCGCCAACTTGAGCGCCCCTTCCCTGTCGGTTCCCGGCAGCAACATGAGGAACTCCTCACCGCCGTAGCGGCCAACGAAGTCCAATTTCCTTATCCCCCTACGCAGGATCTGGCCCACGATACGCAATGCTTTGTCTCCAGCACGATGGCCAAAACGGTCGTTGATTTGCTTGAAGTGATCGATGTCCCAGAGCAGAAGACTGCAGGGACTGCCGAACCGCTTCCAACGGGCAATTTCCTGTTGCAGCCGCTCATCCACTGCCTGGCGGTTGGGAAGGCCCGTCAGGGCATCGAACAGTGCCTGCTGGTTGGCAATCCGCAACCGGTGGCGCAGATCTTCCGCTTCCTGTTCCAGCTCCTTCAGCCGGTGGCTCATGGTGGTGATTTTCTTTTCCGCTTCTTTTATCCTTTCCTCTTCGGCATCCCTGAAAGTCTTCAACTGAATCGCAATGACATCCAATCTCTCGGTAACCGCATTCTTGAGAGCCTGGAGATCGGTTTCCTCCAAGGTTTGCTGGCGCAGGAAGAAAACCTGTGCGGAAAGTTTTTCATTCCAACCCGAGTCCTTTGGTTGAAAATACCGCCCCACATCTCTGGTTTGTGTCTCCAATGCCTGAAGTTTGTGAGTCAACTGGGTCAGAAAGGTCTCGATGTCTTCCCTTTCCTGTTGCAAATGATTTTTGAGCGCTGACAACAACCGGGCGGTCCTGCTCAACATCTCTTCGAGATTGCCCGTGTGGCGCAACAGCTGAATCAGATTTTCCGCCTCTTCAGCCAATGTGGCGGGAATCTCGATTTCGTTCACCAGTTGCAACAAATGCTTCCTCAGCAGAGCATCCTCGGAGGTCTCCCGGGATTTCCCAAGACTGAACCACTGCTGCAATCTTCCCCAAGCGCCCCCTTCCTCGTCAGATTTGCAGAAGGTTTCCTTCAGTGCCTGTTTGAACATCTCTGGATCGTCCAGCCGGCTATCGGCAAGTTGTTCCAGCTGTTCCCGTTCCGCCTTCCCTGGTGCACATTCGAGGAGGAAATCCAACAGCGCTTTCCGCCATTCGGGCTTGATGGATGTTTGCCCGCCTGCACGAACGATATTATCCGAAAGGATATCCACCTGCTCCAGGCGGGATGGGGACAGAATGCCCTGGCGCAAGACATCCCGCATTTGAGACAGATGCGGATCGAGTGCCGGATCGTACCCTTCACAAGCCAAAACCAACCGAATCAAGGCCCGCACCAGGCGTTTCTCATTGCGTTCCCAAAGGGCCTGCTGCTCATCAAGCTCGTTGGCCAGTTCCAACACCTTGCCTTTCCAATGATTTAGATCTTTAGACGCAGCAGTCATGACAGTTCAGGCAGCCAATGGCATCACCCCACCCGGAAGATGAACTTCGGCCCCGATGGGCAAATGATCGGAACAGACGAAATCGTACACCTCGACGTTCGTGACCTCAATATCAGGGCTGACCAGAATGTGATCCAGTTTTCGTTTCGGTCTCCAGCTGGGAAAGGTTCTGAGCCTGGGCTCGGGATCCATCAAACCGGTACGCCCAAGGAATCGCTGCAATTCCTTGGACTTGGGGCTGCAATTCAGATCGCCCATCACGATCACATGGGACAGGTCTTGAATCTGTTCAGCGATGAAATCCATTTGCCTGGACCGCGCCAACGAGCCCAAGGCAAGATGGAGGATCACCAGGGTCAAAGCCGTGTCACCGGTGCCGAACCGCACCAGGACAGCCCCCCTTCCTGGCAGTCCCGGCAATGCAAAGCTGGTCACTTTGGTTGGCGGCAAGCGGCTGAGCAATCCATTACTGTGTAGCGCCACCCGGCCAATACGACGGTTGACCTGATTGTACCAATAGGGAAACCTCGCCAACTGGGCCAGATACTCGGTTTGAATCACATAGCGGCTGCGAGCACCTCCCCCATCCACTTCCTGCAAACCGACCACATCGAAGTCAGTCAAAAAAGCCGCGATCTTTTGGAGATTGGAGAATCGCTTACCATAGGGCAATAGATGTTGCCAACTCTTGAAAAGATAAT
>JALVSV010000107.1 GCA_027024125.1 Methylothermaceae bacterium
GGATACCTGATTGGGAACCGACACGCTTAAGGCATTCAATGAGATCTGGACGCCGCCCAGGTTAAGAGGGATGTCGGGCAGGCCGACTTCCCAGGTGGGCTTGCTGTAGTCGCGCCATAGCGCTGGGGTGGTGACGACAAAGAAGGTGCGCAGCAGTTTTTTGGCAATGTCACTGGTGGTGGGGACCTTGGCCCCGGTCACCAACTGGATTTCGCTGCCCAGATCGAGGCCTGGCGTGGCCGGATCATCCACGATCACCGCTCCGAACATGTAGGGATGCACCTTGCAGGTGAAGACATACAGGCCGGGTTTGTCGAACTGGACGGTGACACTGGCCGAGGAGGGTTTATCCTGGTCCACTGGGAAATCCCTGGCGCCGGGTTGCCAGATCAGGCTGGTGATGGTGTGTTCGCTGTTGGTGTCGGTCATCTTGATGAGGACCGCCTCTCCGGGCTTGATCACAACCAGGGCATCGCCGTCGTTGGGATCCTTGAACCAGGTGCCGGGTTCGTCAGTCATCTCCAGGGTAGCCGAGGGCATCACCCCGGCGACGCTGATGATTGCATCGTTTCCGGTGCCTGCCTGTGTTGGGGCGGGGCTGGGTTGACCTTTGAGCTTGACCGCCTCGGCCGGGACCGTCAGGCTGAACCCGGCAGCCAGGGTGACTGCGGTGAACAGGGTTTTCAGTTTCATGATATTTCTCCTCCTGATTCTGTTATTTGATCACGCGGAACTTGCCCATCATGCCGCTTTGCATGTGCTGGACCACGTGGCAATGGTAGTGCCAGTCTCCAGTTCCCACGCCTTCGCCGGCTTTGACCACGAAGCTCTGGCGGCTGATGGGACCGATATTGACGGTGTCCACCACGTGGGTGGTACCCGGCTCGATCCAACGGTGGCCGTGCAGGTGGAAGGTGTGGAAGGCGGTTCCCATGCCGATGACGTGGAATCGGACCAGTTCCCCCTGCCTGGCGCCGACGGTGGGGTTGGTCCACAGGGGAATCTCACGGTTGACGATATGATTGAGTTCCTGGCCCCAGAAAGTGGTCTCGTGCATCCATAAGATGAACTCACGTTTGATGTCCTGGAGATCGACCTGGGTCACCTTGCCATCGATCAGTGCCGGAATCTTCCCGCTTTTGGGGTTGACGATCAGGGTGCCGTACAACCCCTGGTCCTCGGCCCCCACCTTGGGGTCGCCGAAGGCGTGGTCGTGATAGGGCCAGGTACCGGCAGTCCCCGGGGCGGCGATCCATTCATAGGTATAGGGTTTGCCTGGGAAGGCCGCCTGGTCGGCGACCCCGTTGAGTACCCTAGTGGTGCCGTCGCTGTCGAACTTGTAGTGGACACCGTGGACGTGAAGGCTCACCGGAAGCTGGGAACCGGTGATGCCGTGTTCCAGGGTCACCTTGGCTGTGTCGCCCTCGGTCAGGACGATGGCGGGGCCCGGAATGGTGGGACCAGGAGCATAGCGACCGGTGATATCCTCGGTTCTCCCGCCGGTATGCTCGATTTTGTGACTGACCATCTGGTAGGCCAGCTGGCCGGAAGGCAGACGGGCCGCTTTCAGGGTGATGAGATGGGTCTCGGCCATCGCCGGTTGAGCCAGCCCCAGGATCAGCAGCAGGCAGAACTGATGCAAAATACGTATCTTCATGAACTCTCCTCTCATACATTTGAGTGCACGTTGGCTATTAGAACTCGACTTAAAATATATTGTCAATAAATTAGTTGATAAAGCTTTTAAATTGCACCGGGTCTAATTTTTCGTAAACTGATCGGGAGTATCCTCTGAATAAGGAGCATGATAAGGAGCATGAGATGTTAGGTGGGTTCAGTGAACGACAGCGGCGTCTATTGGAGCAGCTGCTCAGGCATCAGGGCGGGATGACCATGGATGAGTTGGCATTGAGTTTGAAAGTGTCCAAAAGCGCTGTACACCAGCACCTCAATGCCCTGGAGCGTGACGGCTATGTGGTCCGCAAGGCGTTGCAGAAAACCGGTGGCCGACCCAGTCAGCTGTATGCCCTCTCCGAGCGTGGCATCCATCTGTTTCCAAAACAATATGCCTGGTTTTCCCGTTTGCTGCTGGAACAACTATTGAAACAGCTGGGAAGCGACGAGGTGGAAAAAATGCTGTATCAACTGGGCCGGTCGACTGCTCTCGGGTTGCGACATCGCATGGCGGGCAAGGAAGGTCGAGGGCAACTCGAAGAGGTTGTCGCCATCATGCAGGAGTTCGGTTATGAGGCTGAAATCAGGGAGGGCGCGCAGGGTCCAGAGATCATCGCCCACAACTGTGTCTACCATGATCTTGCCAAAGAGCATCCCGAAGTCTGTACCCTGGACATGGGATTTCTGGATGGCCTGTTGGACCGGGTCGTTCAGCAGGAGTGTATCGTACGGGGCGGTACAGCCTGCCGTTTCTGTCCGTTGGCTTCCAGGCTGGATGGTGAAGTTGCTAACAAATAACCGTACTGGATTCCATTCCAAACTTCCCCCTTGTACGGTGGAAGGTAACCTTTTGAGATTGATCCATTTCTTGTCTTTTCCAAATCCACAGCTACACTTTCAAGTTGTCCACATTCACCCGGTGGTTCAATATGACCCAGGAAGTCAACCAGATCCTGAACGAGCTTAAGACCAGTGCTCCGGACGTCATAGGAGCAGCGATTGTTCGAGGGGATGGATTGCTCGTAGGTTCCTCGTTGCCGCGCAAGATCGACGAAGACCTCGTTGGCGGAATGACGGCTTCTATGTTTGGTGTCGGGGAGCGAATTGCTGCTGAGCTGATGTTGTCAGAAATGGAGCAGGTGTATGTGCGTTCCCCGGAAGGTTATGTGATCGTACATGCTATCGATGAGGAGCGTTCGTTGGTAATGCTGGTGTCACATAACGCCAAACTCGGCCTGGTGTTATTAGTCATGAAACGGGCGGCCAGCCAGTTGGCGGGGATTTTTTCATCTTAGCCGGCAACAAACTCCATCCCTACACTGATTCTGCGTCAACCAAGAGTGTTTGAAATGATCGAAGAACGCATCCAGCAACCAGACCAGAGCATCGAAGTCGAAAATGCACTGAAAGTTGTTCGTCCAACCCTGGGCGGTGATGCTGGAGTTGCGTTGTACCGGCTGCTGCGTCTGGTGGCAATGGAGGACATCATGGGACGAGGGGCGGCGGGTACGGCTTATCTGGCTGGCAAGAAACTTGGCTTGTCGTTGGGGCTCAGGCGTATCGAGGACTTTCTTCAGCTTTGCAACGATCTTAAAATCGGGGTCATAGAAGTACCGGTCGCCACAGAATCAAAAATTCACGTGGATGTGTATGAATGTGTCACCTGTAGCGGTCTGGATCCTGTCGGTCGACCCATTTGCCATTTCGAAGGGGGGTTGATTGCAGGCGTCGTCCAGGGCATCACCGGTAAGTCGGTTCGTGCCCATGAGGTGACCTGTATTGGTGGGCTCGGACACGATGCATGTGGCTTTGACCTGGAATTCCGCTAACAAGGGAACTGGTTCTTCACTCAGGCCGCCTCCATCCAATGACTGAAAAGCCGGTCAGGCCTTGGTTTCGATCAACTGTATGAAAGCATCTTCCAAGGCGGGGTCGGGGTTATCGGGCGTACGGGCATTGTGACGGATGTCTTCCGGGGTTCCGGTGGCCAGGATGGCGCCAGCCTGCATGATCACCAGGCGATCGCAGTATTCGGCTTCCTCCATGAAATGGGTGGTGACCAGGACTGTGACGCCTTGTTCGGCCAAGGCGTTGATCCGCTGCCAGAATTCCCGCCGGGCAAGGGGGTCGACACCCGACGTGGGTTCGTCGAGAAACAGAATCTCTGGTTGGTGGAGCAGGGCACACGCCATTGCCAGACGCTGTTTGTAACCCAGAGGGAGGTCCACCGCCCGTTGATGAACGTATGGAACCAATTCAAAGGTGGTCAGGGCCCAGCCGATGCGGCTTTGACGTTCCCGGTTCCCCAGACCATAGATGCCGCTGAAAAACTTGAGATTCTCCCTGACACTGAGCTGGCCGTAGAGAGAGAACTTCTGCGCCATGTATCCAAGGTGGGCGCGGGCCCTGGCTGGAGCCTGACGCATATTCACCCCGGCTACCCGGGCCTCTCCTTCACTCACAGGTAACAGGCCGCAGAGCATCCGGAAGGTGGTGGTCTTACCAGCTCCGTTGGCTCCCAGAAGACCGAATACTTCGCCTCGTCTGACCTCGAAGCTGATTCCCTTGACAGCATAGAAATCCCCAAAGCGGCGTTTCAGATCTTTGACCACGATGACCGCTTTGCCGTCACTCTTGTTGGGTTGTCGTGGCAGGGTGAGCTCTATGTCGCCGGCTTTTCCTGATGCCTTTGCCAGTGTGGCGACGAAATAATCCTCCAAGCGGGGGGAGGCAGGGATCACCTCTGCCTGTCTGATTTCTCCGAGACTGGGGGGCGCTGGAGTTTCTGTGACAATTCGAACCCGGTCACCCTGGATAACGGTGTCCAAGACATCGGGTAACGATGCCAGTCTCCGTTGCAGCGTACGCTTGTGGATACCTTCGACACGCACCTGGAATACCCGGCCGGTCATCTGCTGACTGAACCGGTCAGGTGGCCCCTGACCGAGCAACCCTCCCTGGTGTATGAGAATGACTTCCTGACAGCGCTCTGCCTCATCCAGATAGGCGGTACTCAGCAATACGGTGAGACCGGTTGTCTTCACCTGGTGGTAGACGATTTGCCACAATTCCCGTCGGGAGACCGGGTCCACGCCCACCGTGGGTTCATCGAGCAGGAGCAGACGAGGGCTGCCCACCAGTACACAGGCCAGTCCCAATTTCTGCTTCATCCCTCCGGAAAGGCGCCCGGCCAGACGGGCGGTAAAAGGGGCCAGGCCGGTCATGTGAAGGAGAGCCCGATACCTGTCGGCCCTGGATCTGAGAGGCAGCCCCTGAAGTTCGGCATACAGATCGAGGTTTTCCTGGACGGTCAGGTCCTCGTAGAGACCGAAACGTTGAGGCATATAACCGAGGTGGGCCTGGACCCGGGGTGATTCGGTGGTGGCGTCTTGTCCAAAAACCCGAATATGTCCCTGGTCGGGTTCCAGCAAACCTGCAATCAGCCGCATCAGGGTGGTCTTGCCTGCCCCATCGGGGCCGATCAGGCCGGAAACAGTGGCAACCGGCAGTTCGGCATTAAAATTGTCCAGTGCAGTAATCTTGTCAGCAAACGTTTTGTGTATCCGCTCGATGCAGATGGCGGGTTCACTGTTCACGATCGCTGGCGGCTTCCTGGTTGCCACGGCAAGGCAGAGGTTCAACCTTCATGTCTGATCCCAGGGGGATCACGGTGGTTACCGGCATTCCCAGGCGTAGCTCACCCTGTGGATTACAGGCATAGACTCGGACCTGATACACCAAGTGGGTGCGAAGTTCCTCGGTTTGTACCGTCTTGGGGGTGAATTCGGCAGTGGGGGAGATATAGCCGACCCAGCCACGATAGTGTTTCCCTGGGAAACTGTCGGTGGTGATGACGGCCCCCATTCCGGGGCGGATCTTCCCAAGATCAGGTTCAGAAACATACACCCGTGCCCACATAGGATCGGTAAGCGCTAAGGTGTAGATTGGACGTTGTGGGGTGGCCATGTCGCCAGGCTCGAGAATTCGGTCTCGGATAATGCCATTTGCCGGGGCATATAGGCGGGCATCCTCAAGATCGTGTTCAGCCAGTGCCAGTTGGGCTCTGAGAGCAATCAACCGGGCCTTGGCAGCAGAAATATCTTCCTGGCGTGGTCCCTCGATGGCCAGGCTCAAGGTTTCCTCGGCCGCCTTGCGGCGGGCGGTGGCCGCTTCGGCTGTAGCCTTGGCGTTGTCAACTTCTTCCTTGGAAACCAGCTTACGTGGTAACAACTTTTTCAATCGTTTGTAGGTGAGCCAGGCTATGATTTCCTGAGCTTTTGCTTCATCGAGCAGGTCCCGGGCCTGGCGGATCTCCTGGGGACGGCTGCCATTTTGCAGCTTCTGTACCAGTGCCTGCTGAGCGGCCACATCCCCCTTCAACCGTTCCACTTCGGCCTGAAAACGCTCCAGTTCCAACTCTGCCATCAGTTGACCCTGTTCAACCTTGTCGCCTTCCCAGAACAGCACCTTTGCGATCCGTTCCGAAGCATTGATGGCCAGGTCCACCTCGCGGATATCGATGTTGCCATAGAGTTTCAATTGATGCGTTGCGTTGTTTTGCTCACGATGCTGCCACCAGGCCAGGACGATACCGCCTGCTACTGCCAGGACCACCAAAAGAATCACCGTCTTTTTTTTCATTGTCACAAATTTCTTCAAATAAATAGCACAGGGCGGTTTTGCATTTCAGGCCACTGGATCAATTCTACGAGTAAATTTCATCAATCAACCTTTTAAGCCAGCGCGGGCGAAACAGCACAATGAAAATTGCTCCCAAGGCGGCGAAGGGTATGGGGCCAATATCCAAAATCGCAATACAAAACAAGACGATCAGACATTGCAGCCGGATCAAGAGATTGTTTGCATTCATTTGGACATCTTGATCATAACGGGAATTGAAACTATATCAA
>JALVSV010000108.1 GCA_027024125.1 Methylothermaceae bacterium
GGCGATATCATCGTCTCAGTCAACCGTCGACCGGTCGAATCGGTGGAGGAATTCCTCAAGATCGCCAGCAAGTCACCCAATCAGCTGTTGCTGCGGATCCAACGGGGCAACTTCTCCCTGTTCCTGGTACTGGAAAAATAATCCTCCACTCACGCAAGCCCCCTTGGCACCGACTTGGGGGGCTTCAACAGGCGGACGCATTTCTGCTATGTTCTCTTGATCTGTGCTCTGAACTCATCCAGATTCAGGGTATTGATAATATTTTCGGCGCCAAGCCAGCCCCTTCTGGCCTGTGCCACACCATATCTCATCAGATTCAGCCCCTCGGCGCTATGAGCATCGGTGGAAATGGCCAGTTTGACCCCGATCTCCCGCGCCAACAGGCAATGGGCATCATTGAGATCCAAGCGTTCAGGCTGGGCATTGATTTCCAAGACGCAACCCCCATCTTTCGCCGCATGCATGATCCTTTCCATGTCGATCGGGTACGGATCACGTTTATTGATGAGTCTGCCTGTGGGGTGGGCAATGATAGTGCAATACGGATTGTCCATGGCCCTGAGGATACGTTCGGTTTGTTTCTTCTTCGACAGATTGAATTTGTAATGGACCGAACAGACGGTGAAATCCAGCTCCTTCAGTACGGTATCCGGGAGATCAAGACTGCCATCCTCCAGGATATCCACCTCGATCGCCTTCAGCAGCACGATTGCTTCCAGAGATTCATTGAGCCGGTCGATCTGCTCCATCTGCTCGCGCAAGCGTTTTTCATCGAGCCCCCTGGCCACCGTCAGACGCTTGGAATGATCCGTTATACCCAGATATTGATATCCCAGTGATCTGGCCATGCGGGCCATGGTTACCATATCATCCTGGCCATCGGTCGCCCTGGTGTGGCAATGGAGATCCCCACGGATATCCTCGAGCGCCACCAGATCGGGTAACCGCCCTTCCATGGCGGCAGCTACCTCTCCCCTGCCCTCCCGGAGTTCAGGAACGATATAGGGCAGCCCCAGACAGCCATAGACCTGTTCCTCGGTCACCCCAGCCAGGCGCTCATCCCCCCGGAACACGCCATATTCGTTGATTTTCAACCCCTGTTTGACCGCCAGGGTGCGAATCTCGATATTGTGCGCCTTGGAACCGGTGAAATATTGCAATGCGGCCCCAAAGCTCTCCCCTGCCACCACCCGCAAATCCACGTGCATGTCGTTCTTGAGCCGGACACTTGAACGGGTGGTTCCGTGTGAAATGACCTCTGCGATTCTTTCATAACGTACGAAATGCGCCATCACCGGTGATTGCCCCCCTGTGGTCACCAGGATGTCCAAATCCCCCACGGTCTCCTTCCAGCGGCGGAAACTCCCGGCCACCACGATCTGTTCCACCCCCGGCGTGTCTTCCAGGTATTCCAGCAAAGCATGGGCCACACCTTCGGCTTCGAAACGCAGAAACCTTTTCTCACCCACAAGCGCCCGATCCAGATGCTTGAGAATGAGGGCTTCGGTCTTGGGGCCAAACCCAGGCAACTGACGAATTTTGCCAGTGCGGGCTGCGCGTTCCAGGTCTTCCAGGGTTTTGATATCCAGAAGGCTGAACAAAGTCTTGACCCGTTTGGGGCCCAGCCCCTCGATCTGCATCAGATCCACCAAAGTCCTGGGAGTACGAGCCAAGACCTGTTCCAATTGCGGCAGCTTACCCGTCTGGACGATGGTTTGGATCTTTTTGGCAATCGCTTCGCCGATCCCTGGCAACCTGGTCAGATCCTCTCCGGCAGCCACCATGTCGGCAAGACTCTTGGGCTGGCTGCGAATCGCACGGGCTGCCCTGTGATAAGCCTGAACCCGGAAGGGATTCTCCCCCTCGATATCCAGCAGATCCCCCAGTTGATCAAACAAATCGGCGATTTCGCTGTTGCTGATGGCCATGAATCTTCACCACTGATGGTAAAATGACTGATCATGATCCATTGTACCCCGCGTTCCCATGAAACTTCCGGTTAAACATACCCAGCGCATGGGCCTTTCCCGCCGTCTGGGGCGCTTCCTCCTGGGACGCTGCAGGCATGTCTACTATCGTCTGGCGGAGTCGACCACCGGCACCCACAAACGGGAGTTCCTGGTTGCCAGAGTGGAAGATGCCCGGACCGGTTTGGAGGATACCAAGGAACAATTCCAGACCGCCCTGGAAAGATTTGGCGCCCTGGTCGAATTCGATGGCGGCAATCTGGGTACCCTTTATCGGGCCCTGAAAAGGGAATTCGACCGCAGCGACCAAATGGCCCAGGCTGTGCACAGCCATATCGACACCATCGAGGAACTGGCCCATGCCTTGTTCACTGAATGGGAACTCGAACTGGATCTCTACACCAACCGTACCCTACGGTCCAGGAGCCGGCAGAAACTCAAACTGACCCAGCGCCATTATCAGCACCTCATCAAAGCGATGCGTAAGGCCGAGAGCAGGATCGATCCTGTCTTGAACGCCTTCCGCGACCAGGTGCTGTTTCTCAAGCACAATCTCAATGCCCAGGCCATTGCCGCGCTGCAACACGAACTGATCACTGTCAGCAACGACATCGCCGCCATGATCAAAGTGATGGAACATTCCATCCTCCAGGCGGACCAATTCATCCGAACCCTGGAAGAACCCCGGGCTCTTCCAGAAAAGTGAGCGGATCCTGACGTTTTGAAACTGCAAGATTTCCTTCATCACCTACAGCAGCGACGCCGGTCTTTGCTCGACAGACTGCCCGCCAACACTCCACTGGCGGGACAACTCGAGGCCATGGATCCTGCCCTGGCACTTGCGGCAGCCTCGCTGGCGGCACTGGAATTACCCAGACACCCCCCACAACTGGTGATTTTGGGTCCCACCCAGGCGGGCAAGAGCACCCTGGTCAACCTGGTTCTCGGCCAGACAGCGGCCGGGGTCAGCCCCTTGGCCGGCTTCACCATTCATCCCCACGGTTTTCTCCATCAGGTGACAGAACCTGAAATTGCCTGGCTGGACGAGTACTTCTCACCCTATCGCCATCTGTCGATGGAGGAGCTGCCCAGAGACCGCTACGACTGCTTCACCACCAAGGCACTGGGCCAGACGCAGACTGGGCTTCCTTCCTGTGTGGTATGGGACACACCGGATTTCGATTCCCTCAGGGCCCACCACTACCGCCAAAGCCTGATGAAAACCGCCGCACTGGCTGACCTGTTGATACTGGTGGTGAGCAAGGACAAATATGCCGATCATACGGTTTGGGAACTTCTGAAGCTACTCGAACCCCTGGATCAGCCCATGCTGGTGTGTCTCAACAAGGTCAATCCCGGTAACCAGGACACCTTGCTCAGATCCTGGCGGGAGAAATGGGAAACTCACCGCCGCGACACCCCGCCGCCCACGGTGCTATTGCCCTACCTGCATGATCCGCAACAACTGCAGCAGCAAACAACGATCATCCTGGATCAGATTGCCCCTTTATGGAAGCAGGCATCCCGGTACGACAAAAAAAGGCAAGACCGGGTGAATGCCTTGATTCGCACTCATTGGAGTCATTGGACCGCCCCCATACGCGCGGAACACGAGGCCAGAAGGCGTTGGAACACCCTGGTCGAGTCCACTCTCGCTCAGGCCATCGAGATCTATCGCCACGATTTTCTCGATCATCCGATTGCCTACGAAACCCTGCAGCGCGCCCTGGCAGAACTATTGATCCTGCTGGAAATTCCAGGTCTCGCCCGCCCCATGTCACTGTTTCGCAAGGTACTCACCTGGCCACTTCGCACGGCCTTCCGCCGCCGCAGTACCGGCCGGGACGAACAAATAGGGGAACTGTTGGTCCTCAACCGTAGCGTCGAACACGCCCTTCTCCAATTACAGCAGGCATTGTCCCAGCAGCGCCAACAACGGCAAGACCCCTTCTCCCATTGGTGGCTGTCGCTCGATACGCTTTATTCCCGATCGAGCACCGATATCAGGCGGGACTTCCTCCGGGATGCAGAAACCTATTACCAGGACTTCCAACCCCAGGTGGAAGACGCGGCTCACAGCCTCTACCGGCGCCTCAAGGATATGCCCGTCACCCTCAATGGGCTGCGTGCTGCCCGTGCCAGTGCCGATGCAGCGGGGCTGGCCCTGTTGGTGCAGACAGGTGGCATCGGTCCCCACGACCTGGTGCTGGCTCCTGCGATGCTGTCATTGACCTCCTGGCTCTCGGAAAGTGCTTTGGGGAAATACATGGACCGTGTCGCTGCCGAACTCAAACAGCGTCAACTGGAAGCGGTGAAGTCATTGCTTCGCCAACGGCTGGAAGGCACGCTATTGGCCTTGCCCGACAAGATCGATACCGAACAGTGCTTTTCCATCTCTTCAGAAACACTGGAGGAACTGGAACGACAGATCAAGGGACGGCGACATGGACTCAAGCTATTCTGAACACATTCTTCACTGGATCGCCCGCCTGGAACAACACGGCTGGCTCGACAAGGACCAACTCGAGGCATTGACTGCCACCGGGCACGGCACCCCCACCGCTCTGTTCTCTACCGAGCACAGGCCGCTGGTCGTCGCTTTCTTTGGCGGTACCGGGGTCGGGAAAAGCACGCTTCTCAATCGTCTGGCAGGAGAAACCGTCGCCAAGACCGGTATCGAACGTCCCACTTCCCGGGAAGTGACCGTCTATCTCCACCACACGCTCCCCCTCGACCGGATCCAAACCCAACTGCCATGGGAAAGAGTCGAAATCGCCCATCACCACAACGACAACCGGCGCAATGTGGTCTGGATCGACATGCCTGACATCGACAGTGTCGAACAGAGCAACCGGGAACTGGTCCTTCGGTGCATTCCCCACATCGATGTCCTGATCTACGTGGTCAGTCCCGAGCGCTATCGAGACGATAGCGGATGGCATCTACTGCTGGAACATGCCCAGAACCATGCCTGGTTGTTCGTGATGAACCAATGGGATCTTGGGGACGAAGTTCAGATTGAAGATTTTGTCTCTCTGCTGCGACAAGGGGGATTTGCTGATCCTTTGGTGATCCGCTGCGACAGTCAGCAAGACCTGGAAAAGCGGGGACCGGATGATTTCGGCAAGTTGGAGGAAATCATCAGCCGTCTGGAAAAGAGCGGTGGTGTTGCCCAACTGGAGGTCCATCAACAGCAGCTGCAGCAGCAAAAGATGCAGCAACAGGTCCGGGAGGTGCTACAGATCATCGGCGAACCCGGCAAGGTGGACAGGCTGGCTACACAATGGAAAAAGTTGTGGAAGCAAACCCTGACCCGGGTGGAGCCATCCATCCAATGGTCGGTTCAGTCCCTGGCCATGGAATATGCCGGAAAGAAACAACAACGCAACAGCGCTGGAGACGACCTGTTTCTGGATCTATGGGCCCGTGAGCATCTGACCGATACCCTGGACCGGCTGGCAATGGAAGCCTCCACTTCCAACCTACCCGTCACTCCACTGAAACAGCGCCTGGATCCTTATCGCAACCGCATCGAGGACATTGTACAGGAACAGGTTCACCGCTCTCTTCGCCAGTCCCTGGCCAAACCTGGGCGCGGTTGGCAGCGGGCCATGCTGTGGCTGTTCGGAATGCTGCGCTACCTCCTGCCCCTGGGCGCCAGTGGGTGGGTCGCGTGGCAGGTGGTGACCGGTTACTATCGTGGTTTTCAAGGGGACGGGAACTATCTTGGTGTCAATTTTGCCATTCACAGTCTGCTGCTCATCGGTCTTGCCTGGCTGATTCCCTTCCTGATTCACCGGCTGCTGCAACCTTCTGTGGAAAAAAAGGCCGCCGCTGGTATTCGGCAAGGTTATCGGGAAGGTCTGGAGAGAATCGACAGGGAGGTGCTGGAAATCCTCGCTTCCCTGAAAGAGGAGTTGACGGCGCTGTCGGAGGAGGGAAAAAAACTATTGCAGCAGTGTCAGACCGGCCCTGTGTCATTGAAATCTTCCGGCGATCCTCTTCTGGAGAGAATGATGATCGAAGGGGACAAACGATCACAATGACAGCTTTGACTGCGGTCACAAGGGAGCAGGACTCGCCCTCCACCGGATAACATGGCCGCTTTGGATTGAAGGCCATCTTCAGTCTGGGTGGAGGTGTGTTCTATCTCCGCTTTTTCACGTGTTTGATCAGCCTGCGGCGTTTTCGAATCTGTCTTTCGGTCAATTTGTTGTAACGACCGGCAAAGGGATTGTCGCTGGAACGGAATTCCAATCGGAGGGGGGTACCCTTGAGACCCAGGCGATCACGAAAGAGATGATTGAGATAACGCCGGTAGCTGGCAGGAATACGCTCTGTCTGATTGCCATGAATGACGATCACCGGAGGATTCTTGCCACCTTGGTGGGCGAATTTGAGTTTGATCCGCCGGCCCCTCACCAAAGGCGGAGGATAACTCTGTACCGCCTCCTGCAGAATTCGGGTCAGTTGGGAGGTGGAAAATTCCGCCCGGGCCTGTTCATAGACCGGGACAATCCGGTCGAACAGATCCCCCACCCCGGTACCATGGAGTGCCGACAAGGTCAGCTTCTCGGCAAAATCGACGAACTGCAACCGGCTCTCCAGTTGATCG
>JALVSV010000109.1 GCA_027024125.1 Methylothermaceae bacterium
TGTAACCTACGAGTGGGATGGCAAGGACCGTTGGGGACGAAAGGTGCATCATGCTCGCGCTAAGATTACGATTTCGTATATCTATCGTCCGGTTTATTACGCGAGCAGGAGAACTTTTGCCAGATCATTTGCCAAGTTCAGCGGGGGCGGTTTAAGGATTTCTGGGAGACTCACGAGCGCAATCGTAATTTCGAGAACATATTGGAAAACCCTTTATGCAAGGTCGCCCCTTCTTGAACAAGATGACTTGGGCGGGTGGGCGATTAATGACCACATGTTTCATTACAGCGCTTCGAACGGGTTGCTGACTGGCGAGGGAGAATTCTTCAAAGGTCGCGACTGGTTACCACAATCGTACCGTCTCTATGGAAGTTTCCCGCAATTTGAAGATATTGACCTTCTGCCGGATGGTAAATTAATTGGCGTTATTCCAGGTTCTCATGAGGCTGTTGTTTTTCAATATTTATCAGCGGACGGAAAATCAGTTATAGCAGGCACCGGTCAACCCGGATATACAGGTGATGGCGGGTCGGCCACATCTGCCATGCTCAATACACCTTCAGGAATCGGTGTTGATATAACAAATAGCGGGATATTCATTGCCGATACAGGAAATCATCGAATTCGATATGTTGCTTCAGATGGAACGATAAAGACAGTAGCAGGTAACGGCGTGAAGGGATCTGAAGGTGACAATGGGCCGGCTACTGATGCCATGCTCTTTGCTCCCGAAGATGTTGCAGTGGGTCGTGACGGAACACTGTACATCGCTGACACCGGTAATCACCGCATTCGCATGGTTACACCCGATGGGAGAATTTCGACCATAGCAGGGACGGGGCAGCCAGGCTACTCGGGAGATGGATCAGAGGCAACCAAGGCCAGACTGAATCTACCGACGAAAATCGCCGTCACCAAAGACGGGGCGATCGTTTTTACCGAGCGCGGTAATCATGTCGTCAGAAAAATCGATGTATCAGGTATTATCACAACAGTTGCAGGTACCGGCGTTCGTGGGTTTTCAGGAGACAACGGGCCTGCCACTTCAGCAATGCTCGACCGGCCGAGCGGCGTACTTGTGTTCGCCGATGGTTCGATCGTTGTCGTCGATACTGGTAATGCAAGATTACGTATGATTACGCCAGATGGCGAAATCACTACGCTTGCCGGCGGTGGAAATATTCAACGTGACAATTCTCGCAGCCTCAAATGTGTCAGAAATGTATTATATAACGGGGTACAAATGCTAGCTGTTCATCACAGCCACTGACAACTTGTATTATCACCCACTGGCTATTTTGAAAATGTTCAGTTTTTGATATGCTGGACAAAATTATAAGCTCTCTATTACCAGACTGAACAAATATATTAGACAATGTCAGCTTGATGAAAATTTGAACAACAAATTTTGACAACAGTTACAAACAGCAACTGAAATATGCATTGTTGCATGACAGGAATAAGCATTTTTTCACTAAATGAATAAAGAGCGTTCTTAATTTTGTTCAGCATTAACAAATGAATATTACAGTGAACATTGAGCACATTTGAAAAGATCGTACCAGAAACAATATTATTGCTTCATGTAGTGGGACAGAGAACTCGGCCTGTTGTGTGACTTGTATTGCATCAGTGCTTGCTTCCGCATGTGACAATGATCTCATTCCAAAACGCATCGTCTGGTGGATGTTAACTAATTAGACGTTGCTCATCAGGGTTTGAGATGGAGCCAAGGCTAACCAGAAGAGCCGAAAGAGTGATCAGAAGGCTGTTTACCAGACCGTCGTTGCCTCATTGGCACAACCGACGTCGCTCTGGGAGAGTGAGCCCAGAGCGATGAGTCGGCGCTCCCGAGCGGCTCAAAATCGTCAGCACGTTTATAATCCAGCAAGAAACGAGGTAAAACACAAAAGAATGAAAAGCTTTAAATGAACAACAACAGCACTCATCGATGAAACTATATGGCCGCTAGATGCCAGCAATGTTGGTTACCAGGTCACATGACACATTCAAATGAGTCAATGAGCGAGGGATGACGGGTGACGGATATCCCTTGGTTTCGGATGAGGATGACTGGCGTAATCCTATGCTTCTGAAC
>JALVSV010000110.1:0-18225 GCA_027024125.1 Methylothermaceae bacterium
GGCAGCGGAATGACTCAGGGGCGTCTCAGGATCGAGGGTGATGTCGGGGCCCATCTGGGGGCGGAGATGAGCGGTGGCGAAATCGTCGTGACTGGCAATGCCGGCGACTGGGTGGGGCGCGAAATGTCAGGAGGCCGCATCACCATTCGCGGCAATGCGGGACACATGGTGGGCAGCGCCGTGAGGGGCGTGCCGGTCGGAATGCTTGGGGGAGAGATCATCGTCCACGGTAACGTCAGGAATGAAGCCGGCCATGGCATGCGACGGGGACTGATTGCCATCGGTGGCGACAGCGGGGATTTCACAGGCGTCAGCATGAAAGCCGGAACCGTGGTGGTGATGGGGCAGATGGGCATGCGCCCGGGAGCCGGCATGGTGCGCGGCACCATCATATCCACCCAGCCGGCGGAACTTTTGCCCACTTTCAACTACGACACCACCTATCGCCCTCCCATTATCCGTACCATTCTGATCTATCTGCGCAAATTGGGATTGACGGTCGAGGATACCTACCTCGATGGCCCCTATCAACGCTGGAGTGGCGATTCCATCGAACTCAACAAGGGAGAAATCCTGTTGTACGCGGGGTCCTCAAATTACTGTGAAAAAACATAGGGGAGGGTGCCGGGGGCTTGTCTTCTGGGACGCTGTGAATACTTCCCTGTAATCTTGATCGCGCCCGTCCAGGGCGCGAACACCCTTCAGCCAAGCCCCCGGCACCCTCGTGGTTCTTTCATCTTCTGGGGTGAAGTCAAGGGATTCATGAGCGTTAGGGGATCCTCAACCAAACTTCCCAGTCTGGCCGGTTGCCGGCGTAATTCCATTTGAATGGCCAGACCGGCTGGCGGTTTTTGCCGTCCACGGTGGTGGTGTCGATCTGCAGTCCCAGGGGAAAGGGCGAACCCTTTGGAAGCCCGGTCGCCTTCAGATCGATGGCGGCCTCGTACATGCGCACGCCGCCCTGGACGAAGGTGGCCGTTGGCGGATGGGGAAAGACGCCGCCGTCGTAGATGGTATCCAGGGCTTTCCAGCGGATCGCTTTCGGCAGCTTGTCCCTTTCGCGCCAGTCCTTGACTTTGGGGGCGTCCCTGGGTTTGATCCGGTTGGAGCGAATGCCCTTGCTCGGGTGACCGTCCGAATAGATAAAGAAATACTCGTTGGCGAAATCGGGTGACAAGTGAGCGTTCAGGAGCACCCGGGCACTGTCGTAGTTGGATTTCACCGGCCCTTGCGGGACGGCCACCCCAAGATAGAGGAAATCGCCATCGGTCTTGAGGTAAACGCGCGCCTTCGATCCCCTGGGTGCGAACACCAATGCGTCATTCCATTCGTCGCTCAAAATGCCGTTGATGACTGGTGCATCTCCATCAGGCACCGAATAAACCTGGATCTTCTGCGGTGGCCGCGTCCGTCTCGCCATGGCGGCGATCACCTTGCGGATGGCTTGTTCCTCGGGCCAGGGATCGAGCCAGTTGTAACGGAACAGGAGATTCTCGACCCGTTCCTCGGTGTAGGTCGGGCGTTCCCATTTGCAGCGCTGCAGGCGGGCGAACAGATCATCCAACCTGCCACCCTGGGTGATCTCCCTGTCGATACCGGCCAGCAGGTCCGGACAGGGCGAGGGTTCTTGCCCGATCCTGGCCAGAAACCGGCGCACCGGTTCCGGTACCTTCCTGGGCTGCCTCTTGATAGCTGACCTGGGCTGGATGGTCTGGACGACGACCTGTTTGCCAGTGGGTAGGGAAACCGGTTTGTCTTGTGGGGTTGCCGGTTTCGTGGTTTTTACCGTCGGTCCAGGTTGGAGCGGAGCCCGGTTTTCGCTGATTGGATTTGAGTTCCCGGCGTGGGCGGTGGCAGGCTGGGTGGTTTGCTTGTCCTGATTCTTGAACCAGAGTTTGGCGAACACGCCCACAAAGATCGCCAAAAAGATCAGATTGCCCAGTGTGGCTATTTTACGAATAGCGGTCGGGGTGACGATGTTGGCATGCCGTGGATCGGTTCGGCCGCCGCTTGGCCGTGTCGTCGCCTTTGCCGTGCGCGCCAGCCGGGTGGCGCTTGGCGTCTCCCGTGGTCTCAACCGGAAAATGGCGATGCCAATTACCATGAAAATGGCTCCAAACAAGGCCGGAATCCATATGTAACCGAACTTGCCGGGTTCTAGCACCGCCTCCGAAGGATCGTCCGGATTGTAGGCCACCTGGACATGTTTGCCTGCCGGGTATTCGGTCACGATCTTCTCTACCAGAGACCGGATTGAAATGGAACCTGCCTCATGCCGGTAGACGTGGTTGCCGGTATAGGTTCTGCCACCGACCTGATAGCGGAACACGATCCTGGGTTGGTACACGACGGTCGAGGTGCTCGTGCGGACACCTCCCGTGCTCAGTGCCTGTGCGATCTGACTTTTTTCTATGACGGCCCGGGTCCGCGGCCACGACTTCGTTTCCAGGTCAAGCCAGATTGGATAGGCCCCGATGGCAATAAACAACAGTCCAGCCAGAATGAACACCCAAGCGGGCAGACTGAATCTGCGAGGTGTTTGTACCGTGGTCATCTCGATACCTCCTTCAGCGGATTGGGTTGGCGCGTCGTCCGGCCAAAACAGCCAGGCGAGCAGGAACCCTGTGAGGGGAAAAATCAGCACGATCCAGGCGAACCCGCCATGTTTCAATGCGTTCGATACGGCGGTTTCGGCAAACATCAGGCTCAGTCCTGCGATCAGAACCGCCATGCGGCGCCCGCCTTCCTTGCCGAGAACGCACAGATACCCGCTCCCATTTGCGTGCAGGTAGCGCCTGGCTGGATCGGCCAGGATGTCGGGACGGTAGCCTGGGCAGATTCTGCTGTCCGGCGCCCTGATCACCCACCCGCGGTACAGGGCGTACAGACTGGCGGGCAATCCCAGCAGCACGATACCCCGGATCCAGAACGGCATCAGGGGTTTGATGTGCAGGTAGCCCCACAGAATCAAGTTGATTCCGGCGAGCGCCACAATACCGGGAAGCGAGGAACGGAGGTGGCGCATCGCTTTAATCGACCGCTTTGCCGGTGGCAAGGGGCTTTCCTTTGGCAACGATGGGGTGGATCCCTCGTGCGGGTGGATCAGCCGGTGGGGATGAAACCGAAAGGTATGCGAGCCATTTCATGGGGGTCACCTGTCGTCCAGGTCGTCGATCCAAGTATAGAACCTGAATTTTGCAATGTGACTCGAGCGCCCGATTTCACCCATATCCAAACGACGAATGGCCAGGCACCCTTCCCTTGGAATCCAGAGAATGAATCCTGCGAACATTTCCGGAAGCGTCGGTCACGCCAGGGATCTTCTGATGGTTGTCACAAATTTTTACAGAAAAAAAACATGGAATGGATATCCTATTGATCTTTCACCATATTGTATTGGAGGCATGGATATTGCCTTTTGTTTTCCTGATTTCAACTTTGATGTGTTCACCAGGAGGTTCTCTATGGATCTGACAGATTTCACCGTGCCTGGCTATTCGAAATGGACGTCGCAAATTCTGGAAATGCCAATCTGGTTACCGGTCCGTGATCCTCGAGACATCGATTCCGTGGATCCGTCTTATGTTGTGAATACTTCCGTGGCCCTTGGTGTGGCACAAGGTGAAGCATTTGGTGACAAGGAGTGGATCGCGGCCGGTACACCGCTGGGGATCGAACTCGCCGCCTTCATCCAAGCCACGTTGCTCTGGGAAGACTTCAGTCTGCCGCCTGTTTTGATGGATCATTTCGGGACACTGGACGATTTGGTTTTTTGCGCTCTGGGACTCAAACAGGACAAAGACGCGGGTAGCCAGGTGAAAGAGGCGATGGAAAGCTTTTTCAGTCAGCTGAATGGCACTTCGGAAACTGGGGGTTCCTGGTCAATCTCGCAGACGCTGATTGGTTGCGAGAGCTACAAGTTGTGTAGAAATGCCGGTGTTCGCAAGGAAGGACAGGAGTTCGTGATCGGTGTGGTCAAGGTCGAATTCTATGAAGTGATCGGCGTTTGTTACCCCTGGGGAGAGGTGTCGTCGACCATGGAATCCGGGGGTCGGGTCCCGTGGGGTCAAAGTGGGGAGATCGAAGTGGTGGGCAAGGGCGTTGAGAGACTTACCCTACCTTACTCACCCAGTTGCAGGAACAGGTTGCGTTGACGGGCCACATGGAACGACCACATCAGTACCAGAGAACCCAACAATAGATACCCGATATTGAGGCCAATAGCCCATTGCAGGTGATGCCAGGAAAAGGTGTGCTCTATCATCAGAATTCGCATGCCTTCGAATACATGGGAAGAGGGCAGGGCCAGGGCCACGGGTTGCAGCCATCCGGGTAGCACCGAGACCGGATAGTAGATACCACTGATTGGGGCAATGGCAAAGATCAAGGCCCAAGCCAATCCTTCTGCTCCCAAACCGTAACGCAGGATCAGGGCAATGACCACCAGCCCGATGGACCATCCCATGACCAGCAGATTGAAAAAGAAGGCAATCAATGGCAGCCCCATGGTGAAGATGGAGTATCGATACAGAACGATAGCCAGGCCTGCCGCGGCTCCCACACCCACCAGGGTCCGTAGCAGGCTGATGGCCATCAATGCCGTCAACCATTCCCATGGCCTGAGGGGGGTCACAAAGAGCTGGCCGAGATTGCGCGACCACATCTCCTCCAGAAATACCACCGAAACCCCTAGCTGGGCCCGAAAAAGCACGTCCCAGAGCAATACTGCGGCGATGAACAGTCCGGCTGCCTGGGCGATCCAGTCGCTGTGACCTGCCAGAAATCGGTTGATCAGTCCCCACAGGATCATCTGTACCGTGGGCCAGTAGGCCAGTTCGATCACCCTGGGCCAGGAACCGCGTAGAAGATACAGATAGCGGATGATGAGCGCGTTGATCCGTTCCGCACTGGAGATGACGCCTTTCATGCAGGTTGCCCCCGGGCGATATCGATGAATACTTCTTCCAGGGTTTGGCGGCCATATTGTCTTAGCAAAGATCGGGGCGTCCCTCTGGCGGCGATACGGCCCTGTTTGAGGATGTGGATTTCATCACACAATCTCTCCACCTCCATCATGTTGTGTGACGCCAGAAGGACCGTGGCTCCCGATCTCTGTTGATAGTCCTGCAGATAGCCCCGGATTCTTTCGGCGGAATCGGGATCGAGGGAAGCAGTCGGCTCGTCCATCAGCAGGACTTCGGGGTGGTTGAGGAGCGACTTGGCCAGGGCGATCCGGGTCTTCTGACCCGATGACAGGGAGCCTGAAGGGCGCCGCAGAAGTACACCCAGGTCCAGCAATTCTGACAATTCGTGGATCCTTTGTTTGCGTCGTGACACATTGTAGAGGCGGGCGTAGATGTCCAAGTTTTCCCACACGGTCAAACGGTGGGGTAGATCCACATAAGGAGAGGTGAAATTCATTCGTCCCAGCGCCCGGTATCGATGGCGAACCATATCTTCCCCCAGCACTTTCACTTCTCCAGAAGTGGGCAGTAACAGTCCCAACAGAATGGCCAGCGTGGTGGTTTTTCCCGCTCCATTACCGCCCAGAAGGGCACTGATTTTCCCCCGGGGAACGGTAAAGGAAACATCGTCCAGCGCGGTGACACCATCGTACACCTTGCACAAGTGCCTGACTTCTATGGCTGCTTCACTCATGCTTTCTCCATATTCGGGTACGATCAGGCCGGGAAAGCTATTTTCCCGGGTCTCTATGTGGACGGCGGTCTTTTGGACCGGGCCCCAATTATATGGACAATTGCAGGCGTACATACATTTTAAAGAATTCCTTTCATCACTCACCCTGGAATTAGGAACTGCTGTCCTGCCTCGACCTACCTGGAGTTTCGTGGCATGACGTTGTTATAATTCACTCAATTAGGGCCTTGGCTTTGGTAACGATCGAGGAATGGCATGGCGAACATGAATGAACAGGGAGTTTGGGAACACGTCCCCAGCCCGTTTTGTGGTATTGGCTCCGATGATCTGAAGATCAGGGTATCCGGTAGTCGGGTTGAAGTACTGGAGCACGGGGATGCAGTGACCAAGGCGGCCTTCGAGCATCCCTTGGGCGAAACCCAGCCATTGGTCGATGGCAAGCCGGCTTCGCTTGAACAGGCGGTGGCAAGGGCCGCGGGTATCGTTGCGGAAGCTGAATTACCGCTACTGGCAGGGCTGGCCACAGATGTAGCAGGCATGAGGGCAGCCCTGTCGCTGGCAGATCATATCGGCGCAGTGGTGGATAATATGAACAGCACGGCGGCGATGCGCAATATCCTGGTATTGCAGGACAGTGGCTGGATGACCACTACCTTAGCCGAAGTCAAGAATCGGGCGGATCTTTTTGTCGCCGTCGGAGTGGACGTCGAAGCCCTTTTTCCCCGTTTCTTCGAGCGTCATATTTGGGTCGACGGCATGTTCGTCGAGGCCGCTGACCGGCGGATCGTCTATATCGGCAAAGGGCCATCGGGGTATGCTGCAGTCTCACCGGATGGGCGAAAACCCCGGGTACTGCTATGTGAAGAAGAGGATCTACCGGCAGTGGTCTCCATGTTGCGCCTGTTGGTGAACGATCGGCCGGTGGGTGTGGATTCTGTGGGGGGGATTCCCATTACGGAATTGAAATCCCTGGCCAAGCAGTTGAAAGGTGCCAATTATGGTGTGGTTGCATGGGCAGCAGGCGCCATGGACTGGAATCATGCAGAGCTTACGGTCCAGTCGATCTGTGAGATGGTCAAGGACCTCAACCATACCACCCGATGTTCCGGCCTGCCCCTGGGCGGCAGGGAAGGGGATCAGACCGCCAATCAGGTTTGCGGATGGCAGACAGGATACCCTGTACGGACACGGTTCAGCCGCGGTATCCCCGAATACGATCCTTATCTCAACGCATCCGAAAGGCTGTTGGGCAGTAGGGAAGTCGATGCGCTCCTGTGGTTGTCCGCCTACAACTGCGCCAATACCCCACCCGATACCGATTTGCCGACCGTGGTGTTGGGCCGCAGCGGCATGACCTTCGACCAAACGCCCCAGGTGTATATTCCTGTCGGAGTGCCAGGCATCGATCATGCAGGTCACACCTACCGATTGGACAACGTGGTTGCTGTGCGTCTGTTCAAGCTGCGCGACAGCGGGCTCCCCAGTAGTGCACAGGTGCTGCAGCTCATAGAGCAGTCGGTGCGGTACGGCTGAATTGATACAGATGACCGGACAGTTGCTGGCCACCTTGATCGCCATGTTTCTGGTTCTGGCGGTGGCAGTCGGATTGAGTGTCTATGTCATCCGCCGGTATGTGCTTGGCCAGCGGAACTGGCAGGTCACCGAGGGCAGGATCACCCATGTCGGGATGGATTCAATCTCTCATCGCCGCTCCGGTGCCAAGCTGTATGGTGCCCGGGTGAACTATGAATACCATGTGGGGGGCAAAACCTATCATGGCAGCCATATTCGGCCCGATTACATTTACACGGCCAAAGAGGCCTTTCACCGTGAGATCCTCAAGCGCTATCATGAGGGAAAGCGGGTAAAGGTCCGTTACAATGCCAGAAATCCGACTGAAGCATTCCTTGAAATAGGCCTCCCCAGAATCCTGCTTGTGCTATTTGGTTTAGCCATCGTGTTTCTGCTTGCCGTTTTTGTGGTATTGGCCGAAGTGGTCACGGGGTTGGAACTGCTTTAATTTAAGATTCTTCTTTTTTACACCCAATTATCAGGAATAAAGGAATTCTTTAATGCTGATCAAACTCACCGGTGGAACGGTTTACGATCCGGCTCACCGCGTCAATGGCCGGGTCCACAATCTCTATATTCAGGATGGCCGTATTGTGGATCCTCCGGCGGGCGCTCACGTGGATATCGAATACGATCTTCACGGCATGGTGGTGATGGCAGGTGCCATCGACATGCACACCCACATTGGTGGCGGCAAGGTCAACATTGCCCGCACGATGTTGCCGGAGGATCACCGCGCCGATCCCGTGACCCATACCGAGCATCTGCGTTCGGGATGTGGCCACGCAGCCCCAAGCACCCTGACCACCGGCTACCGTTACGCGGAAATGGGCTTTACCGCGGCATTCGAACCTGCCGTGCTGCCGGTCAATGCCCGCCAGGCCCACATGGAGATGGGGGACATTCCGATTCTGGACAAGGGCGGATACGTCATGCTGGGAAGCGACGATTTTCTGCTCAGGATGATGCATGACGGTGCAGACCAGAAAGCCATCAACGACTATGTCGCCTGGACGCTCAATGCCAGTCAATGCATTGGCATCAAGGTAGTCAATCCCGGAGGCATCAGTGCTTTCAAGTTCAACCAGAGAGCCTTGGATCTGGACGAGGAGCATACTTATTATGGCGTCACTCCACGCCAGGTGCTCAAGGTGCTGGCCACCGCAGTCAACGAACTCGCGGTACCCCATCCACTCCATGTGCACGGATGTAATCTGGGGGTGCCGGGGAACATGGAGACGACACTGAAGACCATCGGTGGCATCGAGGGATTGCCGATCCATTTGACCCATATCCAGTTCCACAGTTATGGCACCGAAGGGGATTTCAAGTTTTCCTCGGGTGCGGCGCAGATTGCCGAGGCCATCAATGCCAACCGCAATGTGACGGTGGACGTGGGGCAGATCCTGTTTGGCCAGACGGTGACCGCGTCAGGTGACAATATGCGTCAGCATGCCAATGCCGGTCATGCCCATCCCCACAAATGGGTCTGCATGGACATCGAATGCGATGCGGGATGCGGGGTGGTGCCCTTCAGATACCGTGACAAGAACTTCGTCAACGCGTTGCAGTGGGCCATCGGACTGGAGATTTTCCTGCTGGTGGAGGATCCCTGGCGGGTGTTCCTGACCACCGATCACCCCAATGGCGCGCCCTTCACCAGTTATCCCCATCTGATCCGTCTGTTGATGGACCGGAGTTTCCGCAACGAACAACTGTCCAGACTCCATCCGGAAGCGCAGAAGATGACGACGCTGGCTTCCATCGAGCGCGAGTATTCCCTCTATGAAATTGCCATCATGACCCGCGCCGCTGCCGCCGAGCTGGTGGGCCTGTCCGATCGTGGTCATTTGGGGGCTGGGGCGGCTGCCGATATCACCGTCTATGTGCCGGACGACGACCGGGAAAAGATGTTCAGCCGCCCCAGGTATGTCTTCAAGGATGGTCAGCTGGTGGTCAGGGATGGCCAGGTGGTGAACGTGGTATGGGGCACCACTCACGTAGTCAAACCGGAATACGATCCGGCCATCGAAAAACAACTGGCAAGCTATTTCGACCGTTATCAAACCATGAAACTGGACAATTTCATCATTCAGGCCGACGAAATCTCCGAGGATGGCCGGGGCAGTGTCACCATCCATCCCTGCTGGGGAGGACGTGGCGTATGATCATCAATGGAATCGCCATCGACGACACCTTTGCCGAGGCTTTTCCCATGAAAGCCACCCGGGTGATCATCACTGCCCTGAACCTGGAATGGGCCTATCATGCCGCCCGCGCCATGTCCGGTTTTGCCACCTCGGTCATCGCCTGCGGTTGCGAAGCGGGCATCGAGAGGGAAATGGATCCTGGCGAAACCCCGGACGGACGGCCCGGGCTGTCGGTTTTGTTTTTCGCCATGGGCGGCAAGGGATTGACCAAACAAGTGCAGACCCGGGCCGGCCAGTGCGTCTTGACCTCACCCACGTCGGCATTGTTTGCCGGTATCGATTCGGGCAAACCGATTCCGCTGGGGGAGAATATGCGTTTCTACGGCGACGGATTCCAGATTTCCAAAGTGATCAACGGCAAGCGTTACTGGCGTATCCCGGTGATGGATGGGGAATTTCTCACGGAAGAAGCCACTTATATGACCGATGCAGTGGGAGGTGGTAATTTTCTTATCCTGGCCGAATCCCAGCCCCAGGCCCTGGCGGCCTGTGAGGCGGCGGTGGCGGCGATGAAAAAGATTCCCAATGTCATCATGCCGTTCCCGGGAGGTGTGGTGCGGTCGGGTTCCAAAGTGGGATCTAAATACAAGGCCCTCAATGCCAGTACCAATGATGCATTCTGCCCCACCCTGAAAGGGGTGACCCAGACCCAGCTTTCGCCCGAGATCGAGTCGGTGATGGAAATCGTCCTCGACGGGCTGACCAAGGAGGACATCGGCAAGGCGATGCGGGCCGGGATAGAGGCGGTGTGCAGTCTAGGGGTGGACAACGGTATTCGCCGCATCAGCGCCGGCAACTACGGTGGCAAATTGGGCCCTTACCATTTTCATTTGCGGGAGATCTTGGCATGACCGGTTTGACGCTTACCTTGAAGGCCACTCCAGAGCGCAGGGTGGACCTGTCGCCTCTGTCGTCTATTCTCCATCTGACCATGGCGGAAATCGGGGCCTTGAAACTATGGTCTGGGAAGCGGCGTTTGCGAGTGGATGAGTTGTTCGACATCCAGCCGGGTGAAACCTCCAGGTTGACCATCAAAAATGCCTGCACTCGTCTCGATTATATTGGCAGGGATGCCAATGGAATGGAAATCACCGTGGAAGGGGATGCCGGAGCCTACCTGGGGATAGGGTTGAAATCGGGCTCAATTCGCGTCACGGGAAATACTGACATATTTGCTGCCTGCGAAATGCGCGGGGGCTTGATTCAGATTGATGGGGATGCTGGGGATTTCCTTGGGGCGGCACTACCCGGAAATAAACGTGGCATGCGTGGGGGTATTGTTTTAGTAAGAGGAAATAGCGGCGACCGCTGTGGCGACGAGATGCGTCGGGGCATCATCCTGGTCGAGGGAAATGTGGGTAATTACTGTGCCTCGCGGATGATTGCTGGTACGATTGCAGTTATGGGTACGACCGGTGATTATCCAGGCTACGCGCTACGTCGGGGGACTTTGCTGTTGTGGCAGCAACCCAGGCACATTCCTCCGACCTTTGGCGATTGCGGTACCCATACGTTGTCCTATCTGCCCCTGTGGTTTGCGGCATTGAGATCGCTCAAAAGCCGGTTTGCGGATCCAAAGAACACCTTCAATCGCGTGCACCGTTATGGGGGTGACTTGGGATCCGTCGGTAGGGGGGAGATACTGGTCAGAGTGGAATCATAGGTTGAAACGATAATAAAACCAATTCAGCAAGTGCAAAGGGGAGGAAACTGATGATTGTGACATTAATGACTGGACTGACCATCCTGTTCGTGGTGTATATCCTGTATATCGTGTTCACTACATTGAGAACCGGCTGTGATGAGCAGGAAGCTGTCAGCAGGCCGGAACCAACACCCGCAGCAAAGGCTCCGGCGGAAAAACCCACAGCCGAACCGGCACCTGCCAAGGCTGAGGCTGCCCCAAGCGAAGAAGAAATTGTCCAGGTCAAACAGTTCCGCCATCCGGATACGGGTGAAACTGCGGCGGTTCCCACCAATTACCGGTTCGCCAAGCGCTGGATCAAAGAGGCCCTGGTCAAGGAAGGTCTGCTGGATCGCATCTATAAGAACAACGAACTCCAGGATGATGCCATCAACCAGAAGGTCAGGGAAGCCTTGGAAAAGTTCAAGACCCTGAAAAAATACTGGGCCTGATATTGTTTTGATCTAAAGCCTCCAGGTAAGGCGGGAGGGGTGCCGTGACCACTGCTTTCAAGTACAGCCTCTATGACCGCCTGCTCTCCCTGCCAGAGAATCTGACCGGCGAGATTCTCGATGGCCAGCTTTATACCCAGCCCAGGCCAAGTGGTCCCCATGCATGGGCCGAGTCCGTACTGAGTGCAGAACTGTTGGATCCCTTTGCTCGTGGCCTGGGTGGTCCGGGGGGGTGGTGGATCCTGGTAGAGCCGGAAATCCATTTCATTCGGGATACCGAAGTGGCTGTTCCGGATCTTGCCGGCTGGCGGCGTGAGCGCATGCCGAAAATACCCAGAGGTCACCGTTTCGAAGTTGTACCCGACTGGGTCTGTGAGATTGTTTCCCCCTCCACCGAAAGCAAGGACCGGCGCATCAAGATGCCTGTCTATGCCCATTATGGAGTCAAGTACCCATGGTTGATCGATCCTGAAGAGCGTACCTTGGAAGCTTATGCGTTGAAAGGGGGTAAGTGGGATCTGACAGGTAAATTCAGAGGTGATGATTCTGTGGCTGTTGCACCCTTCGATGCGGTAACAATCGCTTTGGCTGATTTATGGGTGTGAACGAAACCTTACCCAAGGCCCATCAAAAAAAATCTGTGGATGAACGATTATCTGCCATCGTCCATTATCTGATCGAGACCATTGGGCCAAAAAGGATTTTTCTATTCGGTTCCAGGGCCAAAGGTGTATCCCGCATGGGTTCAGATATTGATTTGGCTGTGGAAGGCGGAAGGGAATTGTCGTTCAGGGAAGAGAGAAAGTTGACGGAAGCGCTAGACCGGCTTGCAGGAATCTACAGTGTCGATCTTGTTTTGATGGAAAGGGTGGACCATGCTTTCCGCAAGATGATCGAGGAGACAGGACAGATTCTGTATGAACAAGACTGATGTCCTTCTTGCCATCGAACGTTTGGAGCAGGCCTGTACCAGCTTGGAGGACGCGGTGTCGCGGGCCAGGGATGATCTTGATCGCGATGGGGTCATCCAGCGGTTTGAATTCACTGTGGAACTGCTCTGGAAGACATTGAAGATCCTGCTTGAATATCAGGGGATTACCTGTCAAAGCCCACGAAATTGCATCAAGCTGGCGTTCCGCCATGGCGTCATTGAAGACGACGAGATCCTCCTGGATATGCTTGAGGACAGAAACCGCAGTTCATACGTCTACAACGAGCAGATCGCTGAAGCCATATTCCTGAGAATTCGGACCATATACAGCCAGGCCATCCGGCGGGTGCTCGAAGGTCTCAGGGGCAAAGTCTGAATTGTGCCAGATGTCCTGAAGGCTGACCCGGTATTTGCCCGGCATCAACTGTCGCCTCTCCTTGCAGGGAGCAGGTGTGAAATCTGCCTTAACCCGTAAGTGCCACTACACTTGAGCCTGGGTTGACAGCCAATTTCCTTTTCTCGTCAAAGGTGGAAGCCAACACTAGTGGCTGACGTAAGCAGGTCCGAGGTGGTTTCATTTTCCGGCCCAAAACAGGTATGCGCATGAGACCACTTGGTTTTTGTTGAAAAAATCCGCAAGAAGGCCAATGCAAGATGGTTTGACCATCAGAATCCTGTCGAAACCCGGCAGATCATACGGGCTTTGCTAGAATCAAGTTAATCTGGTTTGAAAAAAGATTCAGCAAATTGGGAGAAACGGATCATGAAATTGTACTGGAACGGCTGCAGGCAGGGAGGGATCCGGCTTTCTCCAATGAAATATCCGGGCTGGTCGAGTAGATGACTATTGGGTGAGCGTTTTACCTGCTGCAAGTAAGATAGTCGATGTTTGATAGTTTCAAAAAACTGTTGGCCCTGTTGAACCCGACCGAGCGTTTTGGCTTCCTTGTGCTGGTTGGGTTGATGTTGTTCGAGGCCCTCCTCGAGATAGTTAGTCTTTATTTGGTGCCGGTTTATGTCGGATTGTTGGCTTACCCAGAACGGGTGACCGACTATCTGCCGCCGCAATGGGCCGGGTTTAAGCGGATGGACGCTCTGCTTTGGGCTTCTGCAGCTGTGGTGGGTTTTTTTACCCTGAAGTTGTTCATCAATACCGGTGCCACCTGGCTGCGTACCCGCTATGCCCAGAACCGGGCGCTACGTCTCAGCCAGCGCCTCTATACTGGATATCTCAATGCGCCTTACGAATACCATCTTCGCCATAACAGCGCGCAGCTACAACGTAACCTCAACAGTGAAAGTATCCACTTGGCAGAGCGGGTCCTGGTGCCGTTACTGGAGATGTCCACGCAAGGAGTCATCATCGTTGCGGTGATGGCCGCATTCCTGTTTTATGTTCCACTTCAGGCATTGGCGGTACTATTGGGCTGTTTGGGTGTTGCCGCATGGGTGGTGTGGAGGCAACAGCACAAGGTCCGCACAGCCGGCAAGGCGGCGCAGGAAAGGCGCGGCAGGTTGGTTCAACACGTCAACGAGGGGTTGGGCTGTGTCAAGGAAATCAAGCTACTGGGGCGGGAAGGCTACTTTCTGCGTCGGTTTCATAATGATTTCGCGGCACTTATGGAGCGGCAACGATACTCCCAGGTACTGGCAGCCAAGTTCATTCCTGGATGGGTGGAACTGGCGACGATATTCGCTTTGGTGGGCATGGTGCTGTTGTTGTTCCATCAGGGCAACGGTGCCGAACAAGTACTGCAGATCGTCACCGTCTGCGCGGTCGGTCTGGCACGGTTGAAAGGATCCCTGTCCGGTTTCATGGCCAAATATAGCATGCTACAGCATTATCGGGTGGCCCTGGATGTGATATACCGGGACATTCAGGCCTTGGAATCATTGCCTCAGGCGCAACAAGACGAAGATTCATCCCAGTTCAAATTCCATTCTCTGGAGCTGAAGGACGTCCATTATCGCTATCCTGGAGCGACAAAAGATACCTTAAAGGGAATCGACCTGACGATCCGTAAAGGGGAGGCGGTAGGCTTCATCGGCAAGACCGGTGCCGGCAAATCGACTCTCATCGATGTGATCATAGGGCTTTTGGAGCCGCAACAGGGTGGCATTTTTTTGAATGGGAAGCCGTTGCAACCACAATTACGAGACTGGCAGCACTGCATCGGTTACGTTCCACAGTCGTTATCATTGGTAGATGGCACCCTGTGGGAAAATATAGCCTTGGGGCTCAAGGCCGAAGCGATTGATAATATCGCCCTGAAACGCGCGGTAAAAAAAGCCCAGCTTCAGGAGTTGGTGGAACGGTTGCCAGATGGGTTGGATACCATCATCGGCGAACGGGGCATTCGCCTGTCCGGGGGGCAACGTCAGCGGGTGGCGATTGCAAGAGCGCTTTATCATGATCCGGAGATTCTAGTGCTGGACGAAGGAACCTCAGCGTTGGATATGGATACGGAAAGGGAGGTGATTCTGGCGGTGGAAGGCTTAAAAGGAAGGATCACGATTTTGATGATTGCGCATCGACTGAGTACGCTGAGTAATTGTGATCGGGTTATTTCACTCAAGGCTGGTGCGATTGTTAAGAATGAAAGGGAAGCTAGGAACATTGCATTTCTTTCTGAAGGGCATGCTCATAGAAGAGATGTGTCGTGATGTTTTTTTCTATGAACCAATGTCGTCAATGTCTGCCTTGAGAAGGCCTTTGATTATATCAGGCAATATTACTCTAATCTTTAATGTGTTGATGAAAATGGTCCCGTGTATATGTGGATAAAAGAAGGGGTGTGATGTTGCAAGGCATTACGCGGCAAACTCGGCGCTTGCTAAATATGGTTAAATTTAGGAGACTAAATAATCTCAGAGATAGTCACGTTGGTGAGCGCGTTGTCATAGTCTGTAATGGACCATCATTGAATCGTATGCGGCTTAATTTCTTACGACACGAGATGGTAATTGGATTGAATAAGATATTTCTTGGTTTTGAGAAATATGGTTTTTATCCAAATTATTATGTTGCAGTTAATCGTAAGGTAATTGAGCAATCCGTTAATAAAATAAAATCCATGGAATGTGTTAAATTTATTAGTTACTCCAGTTCGGATTTGATACCAGAGGATGGTTTGACCTACCATATTCAGACACGGAAACCCCCAGCACGGTTTAGTCACAATATATCTCAGGGTATTCATGAAGGTTGGACCGTTACTTATGTTGCATTACAGATTGCTTATTATCTTGGATTTGAAAAGGTGGTTATTATCGGTATGGATCATCGCTATGAGTATACTGGTGCGCCGAATGAAGCACGGCGACTGGATGGTTCCGATCCAAACCACTTTTCCCCCGACTATTTCGGAGGTCAAACCTGGAACAACCCAGACCTCATCCGTTCCGAAGAATCCTACCGCATTGCCCGCTCCGAATTTGAAAAAGATGGTCGCCGTATAATCGACGCCACCCTCGATGGTGCCTGTGAGGTCTTCGAGAAGGCTGATTACCGCGAGGTGTTTGGTTTGAGCGTATGACCAGTATGCGCATCCCTGTCCAGATGCTCGGTCAGTCGGGTTGCCGTTTGGATTTTCCCCGTACAAACATCTTTATTGACCCCTATCTTTCCAACTCAGTGCAACTGCTCGATGCATCTGATATGGAAAGACAGTTACCGATTCCATATCCTCCGGAAAAGGTCACCGATGCCGACATCGTTCTCATCACCCACGCCCACATCGACCACTGTGATCCACACACCCTTCCCCAATTGGCCCTGGCTTCGCCGCAGGCACATTTCGTCGGTCCCATCCCGGTTCTCAACCTATTGGTGGAGTGGGGTATTGCAGCCAACCGGCTCATGCTTGCGACTGAAGCATGGCGCGAGCTTGCTCCTGAACTCCGGCTGCGTGCCATTCCTGCCGCCCATCCCGAAATCGAGCGCGACTCCGAAGGCAACCTTGCCTGTGTCGGTTACATCATCGACTACGCAGGACAGAAACTTTACCTTGCCGGCGATACCTTTGTCAGGCAGGAAATCATTGATACTTTGGTTACCCACGGTCCGGTGCACACCGCTTTTCTGCCCGTCAATGAACATAATTTCTTCCGTGGCCGCCGCGGCATTATCGGCAACATGTCAGTGAGAGAGGCATTCCAGTTCGCACAGGAGATCGGTGCCAAACAGGTCGTGCCGGTGCACTGGGATATGTTCGCCGCCAACGCCGTCGATCCGGACGAAATCCGTCTGATTCACCAGTGTATGAACCCGGGCTTTGCTCTGACGATCAGGCCGACTCATCTCAACCTCGGCAGCGTGCAGGTCAGTATCATCATTCGTACGCTTAACGAAGCCCGATATCTTGATGAGCTTCTCACCGCTATTCATCAGCAGGAAATTGATTGCATTACTTACGAAGTCATTCTTGTTGATTCCGGATCTGCCGATGGCACGTTGCAAATCGCCGAACGCCATGGCTGCCGTATCCAGCACATCACCCGCGAGGAGTTTTCCTTTGGCCGCTCGCTCAATATTGGATGCGAAGCGGCTGCTGGCGAAATTCTCGTTTTCATCAGTGGTCACTGCGTTCCGGGAAATAACCGCTGGTTGCAGCATCTCTGTCAGCCTATCCTTGACGGCCAAGCCCAATACACCTACGGGCGTCAGATTGGCGGGCCGGAAAGCCACTATAGCGAACGTCGCATTTTCGCCAAGTATTTTCCCGAACAGTCGCGTATTCCTCAGGAAGATTTTTTTTGCAACAACGCCAACTCTGCCCTGCTAAAGAGTGCATGGGCAGAGTATGGATTTGATGAAGAGCTCACCGGTCTTGAAGACATGGAATTGGCACAACGTCTCCTCAAGGCAGGTGGTAAGGTTGCTTACGTGGCCGAAGCAGTTGTTTACCACCATCACAATGAAACCTGGCCACAAGTACGTCGACGTTTCGAACGAGAGGCCATCGCTATGCGTAAGATCATGCCTCAGGTGCATGTTAGTCTTTTCGATACACTGCGCTACATTTTCAGCAGTATCTGGAGGGACTGGCGCTGTGCTAGGAAGGAAGGCGGACAGGTTGAGTGGTATGAAGTCGTCCTCTACCGCTGGAATCAATACTGGGGTATCCGGAAAGGTAATAGCGAACACCGTACACTCTCGCGTGTTGATAAGGAAAAATATTTTTATCCCAAATAACCTATTTTCTCGAATTGCTATGGGCATCAGTTATTTTTAATTATTGGGGTTTTCTTTGATTGGAATATGAATAAATTAAAGAACGTAGATGTTTGTGTTCTTATAGCTAATTCCCGTTCAAGAAGCACCTATTTCCTTGATTTTATCCGAACACTCGAATGTGTGGGGATGGAAAAGGAATATGCGATATTCAAAAGACTTTTTTTGCGTGGAAGGCGCTATCCTTTGGATCTGGCTGATATTGTTCAAGATGATATGTTTGATGTGATTGAAATGGCTCCAAACCATTATCAAAAGATACCTAGAATAGTTATAAACCATGATATTAAATACTATGTAGAAAAAATCCACCCACATTTCATTAGATTGCCATATATTTTGTTTTTGGCTTTGTTGAAATTTCGATTTAATGGATATAAATTAATATACTTAGTTAGGGATCCAGAATCATCGTTACGATCATATTTAAAGTATTGTTACAGGAATCCAAAATGGGGTGCGAATCGTAAAGTTCCGGATTTTAT
>JALVSV010000110.1:18235-18527 GCA_027024125.1 Methylothermaceae bacterium
ATCTTAATTCTCTCTGGGATGTATCTTGTCGCCTTGGAGAATATTTAAACATAGAGAATCATGATGTAAAAAGGCACATTGATAATTTTATGATCTATAATGAGAGTATGTATGAACTACGCAAGGGTCGTTCGCCATTTGTGTCTGATGATGATATGAAAATTGATCTTAGTAAATATGCAAGCGAACTGGATGAAGCAAGATTTTTCTATAAAAAACTATTAGTCAATAATTATCATAAATGTCAATGAAAAACAATTATTTATGGATTTGTTTCATGACTCTCCCGTTG
>JALVSV010000111.1 GCA_027024125.1 Methylothermaceae bacterium
GACCACGTCATTTAAACACGTAACGGATTGAATGAAGGGGCAGGTGGTCTGCTTCGAAAGCCTCGCCGGCAGGGAGGCCGGCGTGGAGCCTACAGGAAGTATTCACGGCGCTTTTCGTAGCAGACCACCTGCCCCGGCTTGAATAGATGACGGAGCCCTGTCGAAACGCTGCGTTCAATTGCCCAGGAATAAGAACTTTGATATTTTCTGATCTTTCATTAAAAGGTAAGTATGTTGTCCACAAAAGTTCCCGACTTCGACCCGTTTCTGGTTTTCGATAAGTCTTTGATCAAACGTTATGATAAGGCAGGTCCCCGATACACGTCTTATCCCACCGCAGTACAGTTCAGTAAATCCTTCTCAACCGGGGATTATCTGCTGGCGATCCAAAAAAGTAACGAGGGCACTCCACCAAAGCCCCTGTCGCTTTATTTCCATATTCCTTTCTGCGCCACCCTTTGCTTCTATTGCGCCTGCAACAAGTTCATAACCAAACGAAAAGAAAAGGCTCAGGAATACTTAGAGCGGCTGTATCTCGAAATCGAAATGCAGGGCAGTCTCTTCAACCGGAACCGGCAGGTGGAGCAGCTTCACCTGGGTGGAGGGACACCGACCTTTCTGACCTCTCTGCAACTGGAACAGTTGTTACAAAAGGTTGGACAGCATTTCAACCTGCGTCACGACGATCAACGGGACTTTTCCATCGAAATCGACCCCCGCACCGTCGATGCCGATTACCTGCAATCCCTTTGGGACCTGGGTTTCAACCGGATCAGCATGGGGGTGCAGGACTTCGACCCCAAAGTACAGCAGGCAGTCCATCGCATCCAGCCCAGGGACGAGACCCTGGCGTTGATCCAGAGAGCACGCACCACCGGTTTCAAATCGATCAATACCGACCTGATCTATGGCCTTCCCCTGCAGACCCTGGAAAGCTTCTCTGTCACCCTCGATACGATCATCGAAGCCTCACCGGACCGCATCTCCCTGTTCAACTACGCCCACCTGCCGGACAGATTTCCTCCCCAGCAGCGCATCCGGGCCGGGGACCTGCCATCCCCGGACGAGAAACTGGCGATTCTGCAGCTGTCCGTGGACAAACTGAATGCCGCAGGCTACGTCTACATCGGCATGGACCACTTCGCCAAACCGGGCGACGAACTCAGCCTGGCACGCCACGATGGTACCCTGTACCGCAATTTCCAGGGCTACTCGACCCACGCCGATTGCGACCTGGTTGGTATGGGCGTCACCGCCATCGGCCAGGTGGACGACTGTTACGCCCAGAATCGCCGCACCCTGGAGGACTACTACAACGCCATCGACGCAGGCAGGTTGGCGGTTTTCAAAGGCTATACCCTGAACCTGGACGACAAGATCAGGCGCAAGGTCATCGAAAACATCATGTGTTACGGCAGGGTCGACTTCCCTGCCATCGATACACTGTTCGGCATCGATTTCACAGATTATTTCAGCCTCGAATTGGAGCAGTTGCAGACCATGCAGCAGGATGGCCTGATCTCCATCACCGAGGGCGCCATCCAGGTACTCCCTCCAGGTCGCCTTCTGCTTCGCAACATCTGCATGACCTTCGACCGCTATCTTCCCCAAGCCCGGCAGAGAGCAAAGTTTTCACGAGTCATCTGACCTTTTCACGACGAACTTCCCCTCAGCACAGAACCTCCTCCTTTGTCTCAAAGAGGGATAGAGCGGGATTTTGATCTACGAAAATAAGAGCGAAAATAAGAAGGACAGGTCTCACAATCCAACATCGATGAAAATCGATAAAAGACAATTCTTCTCTTCATCGCCCATGCCACGAAGCCATATTCAAAATGTAGGAATGTGAGACGTGACCCCTCTGGCGTGCTAGAATCATGTTACATGTAACTACGGGTGAATCGCTATGGGCACCGTTGCAGAACGTGTCAACCGTCATCGCCGCAAGCTTCGGGAAGCGGGGTTGCGTCCTATCCAGATCTGGGTTCCGGATACCAGAAAGCCGGAGTTCCAGGAAGAATGCCACCGACAGTCCAGGATGCTCAGGGAAGACGCCCAGGAACAGGAAGTTCTCGATTGGCTCGGGGATGTGGCTGA
>JALVSV010000112.1 GCA_027024125.1 Methylothermaceae bacterium
GGGGCCTTCCAGCACCTGCCGGCGGCGGTACAGCCCCTCATCCAGGCGTTGTCGGAGTGTCTGTTCCAGTTCAGTGAACATCCGGACTGATGAACTTTAGCCCCAGACGTTCGAACAACCGTTTGTCCTCATCGGCTTCGGGATTGTCGGTGGTCAAGAGTTTTTCCCCATAGAACACAGAATTGGCGCCTGCCAGGAAACACAAGGCCTGCATTTCATCGCTCATGGCGGTGCGTCCCGCCGACAGCCGCACCCGCGAGGCCGGCATCAGGATTCTGGCAACCGCGATGGTACGGATGAATTCAAAGGGATCCAGGGCTTCTACCCCGTGCAATGGCGTTCCTTCCACCTGGACCAGCAGGTTGATCGGCACGCTTTCAGGATGCTTGGGCAGATTTGCCAATTCCTGTAACAGACCAGCCCGATCGGCCCGGTCCTCTCCCATCCCGACAATGCCACCACAACAAACCGAGATCCCGGCATCACGAACATGACGCAGAGTCTCCAACCGGTCCTGATAGGTCCGGGTACTGATGATGCACGGATAATATTCGGGAGAGGTGTCGAGATTGTGGTTGTAATAGTCGAGTCCGGCCTCTTTCAGCCTCTGGGCCTGTGATTGTGTCAGCATCCCAAGGGTCATGCAGGTCTCCATGCCGAGGGCCTTGACTGCACCGATCATTTCCGCCACCAGGGCAATCTCGCGGTCCTTTGGCGCGCGCCAGGCGGCTCCCATACAGAACCGGGTCGATCCCCTGGACTTTGCGGTTTCCGCCGCAGCCACCACCTCATTCACAGACAGCAGGCGTTCTCTCTCCAGATCGGTTTCATAACGGCCGCTCTGGGGGCAGTAGGCACAATCCTCAGGACAACCTCCGGTTTTGATGGACAAAAGAGTACTGACCTGAACCTCGTTGGGATCGAAGAATTGTCTGTGATACGTCTGGGCCTGGTGAATCAGGTCCATAAAGGGCTGCCCGAACAACCCCAGGATTTCTTCCCGACTCCAGTCATGACGAAGCCCGTCCAGGGCCATCTCAGCGCAAGATACCGCCATCGAATACTCCATAGATTAAACTCAATTAAGCACCCCCAGGAAATACACATCCCGGGATTTGGCACCAGGTAAACTCGAAGGATTGATATTAAACCGGCAACCGACCCTGTCAACCCAAACCCATGAAAAAGGTTAACAATTGGATCGGAATGGTCCAGCAGATCCTCTATCCACCCACCTGCCTGTTATGCGGCGAACCTGGCCAAAACGACCTCGATCTGTGTCATGGTTGTCAGCTGGATCTGTGCTGGATCGATCACGCATGTACTGCCTGCGGCCGGCCACTGCCAGTCGCTGACCTGCTCTGCGGTCATTGCCTGAGGCGCCCCCCACCAATCGATCGGACCCGGGTTCTCTGGCACTATGCCCCCCCGATTTCAGGACTCATCACCGCCCTCAAGTTTCACCGCCGACTGCCCTGCGGCAAAATGATGGGAAAACTGCTGGCAAAGCAATTGCGGAGCGCCCCCAGACCAGATTATCTCCTTCCAATCCCCCTGCACAGCCATCGGTACCGGGAAAGGGGGTTCAATCAGGCAGTTGAAATTGCCAGACCTGTTTCCCGGGAGCTGAATATACCTATGCGCCCAGGCTTGTGTAAACGTATCCGTCCAACGCCACCACAACATGAACTCGATGCCAAACACAGGCGCAGCAATTTACGGGGGGCCTTCAAAACGACAGGCAAAGTCGAAGGACTCGAAATAGCACTGATTGACGACGTCATGACCACCGGCGCCACCGTGCGGGAAGTGGCGGACACGCTCCTCAAGGCAGGCGCCAGCAAGATCGAAGTATGGATTTTGGCCCGGGCCTGAAAAGGTGGCGGGCAACGACCATCAGAACCAGTAGTCGAGCACGATCCCAAGAAAAATCACCGCACCGAACCAGTGATTGTTGAGAAAGGCATGGAAGCACCGCTCGGGCTGACGCCCCCGGATAAGCAGATTCTGATAAATAGCCAGGCCAGAGGCAGCGGTCAGACCCAGCCAGTACCAGCCATCCAGACCAGCAAGATGGCCCACCCACAGCAGGA
>JALVSV010000113.1:0-1387 GCA_027024125.1 Methylothermaceae bacterium
CCGCCAACGCTTATTACTGGCTTGGGGAAGCCTATTACGTGAAACGGGATTTCAACGCAGCCCTGGAGTCTTTTCGTCAGGTGGTCGAGCATTTTCCTTCCAGTCTCAAGGTCCCGGATGCCTTGCTTAAAATGGGGTTTGTGGCATATGAGCAGGGGAGATGGAGAAAGGCCCGCAGCTTGCTTGAGGATGTCATCCGCAGATTCCCTGATACCCACGCTGCACGGTTGGCAAAAGATCGCCTGCAGCGAATGAAGCAGGAAGGCAGGACCTGAGTTGACCTTGGAATCGCTGCGTGTCACCGAGATCTTCCTTTCCCTGCAAGGGGAGTCGAGGACCGTTGGCTGGCCGACGGCCTTCGTACGTCTGACGGGTTGTCCGCTGCGTTGCAGCTATTGCGATACCGCCTATGCTTTCCATGGGGGTATGCGGCTGGATATGGAAACCGTCCTGCAGCAGGTGAAGGAATACGGGGTCAAGCATGTAACTGTCACCGGGGGTGAGCCATTAGCCCAGCCACCCTGTTTAGAGCTGTTGCAACGATTAGCCGATCAAGGCTATGAGGTTTCCGTGGAAACCAGCGGAGCATTGGATGTCTCGGGTGTCGATCCGCGGGTGACGAAGATTCTGGATCTCAAGACCCCGGCATCTGGGGAGATGGAGCGTAATCGATATGACAATCTTGAATATTTGTCCCCCAAGGACCAGGTCAAGTTCGTGATTGCAAATGCCGGTGATTATCAGTGGTCCAGGGAAATGGTTTCGCGATACCGGCTGGCAGATCGCTGTGATGTCCTGTTTTCGCCCGTATCAGGTCTGTTGCCGCCTCGGGATCTTGCCGATTGGATACTTCGTGACCGTCTTCCTGTGCGGTTCCAGATACAGATGCACAAGCTTTTGTGGGGTGATGAGCCAGGCCGTTGACAGTCACTTCGAATCATCCAGCTATTACCATTACGCCATAGTATGAAAAAGGCCGTCATTCTCTTGTCCGGTGGTCTGGATTCCATGACCACTCTGCTGATTGCCCGTGAGCAGGGTTACCTTTGCCATTGCCTGAGTTTCGACTACGGGCAGCGCCACGATGCCGAGCTGGTCGCAGCCTCAACCATTGCTGGAACCTATGGCGCCGAAGAACACAAAGTCATCCGTATCGGGCTGGGTGACATTGGTGGCTCGGCGCTGACCGACAATGCCATTCAGGTGCCCGATACACCGACCGAAGGCATCCCGGTAACCTATGTGCCAGCCCGCAACACCATCTTTCTCGCCTTCGCTCTGGGCTATGCAGAAGTGATAGGGGCGCTTGATATTTTCATTGGTGTCAATGCAGTGGATTATTCGGGGTATCCCGACTGCCGTCCGGAGTTCATCAAGGCCTTTCAAA
>JALVSV010000113.1:1397-18448 GCA_027024125.1 Methylothermaceae bacterium
GAGTTGGGCGCAGACTATGCTCTGACCGTCTCGTGTTATTCTGCCGACAGCGAGGGTAGGGCCTGTGGTCATTGCGATTCCTGCCGATTGCGCAAGGAAGGATTCGCCGCTGCCGGGATTTCAGATCCAACCCGTTATCGCTGATGGAGCCTGCCGCCACCGGATCCAAGACCCTGTCCGGGAAGACCAGAAAAGTGGAAAATATCTGTGTCAGTTGGGGAACGGGCACAAATAGTAATGGCAAATCCTACACCTACCGCTCAAGGTATAAAAAGAAATTTAGAGTCAGCTTCACTAGTACCCGGAGAAATTATCGGGTAAATTCAACTGGCTGGTGCTTGCGGTCTTTTCGTTTATGCAACCGTATCCGGTAACTGATTGAAGTATTGAGGTTTTGTCGAAAAGGGTGAGACTCAGAACCTGGAAAATTGTGTATAGATCGGCCTCGATTTCGAGACGTTTCTTGAGTATGGCCACAAGCACGTAAACCGAGATGGCGATCCAGATCTGGCTCTTGACCGCGTTCTAGGACGTTCCGAAGAATGACTTGATGCGCAGGTGTTGCTTGCTTGATCCATTTGAAAAACAGCTCGACCTGCCATCGGTACCGGTATAGGTCGGCCACTGTTTGCGCTGGGATGGCAAAGCTGTTGGTAAGAAAAATGAAGGTCTTGCCCGTTTGCACATCGTGGTATCTGATGCGAAGCAATGGCTGCGGATAGTCGTGACTGGAGTTGAACTCCGTCAGCACGATGGTCTGATCGCAGCGAACCCCACCGGATTTGTCGACCCCGGATGAGAGTAACGTCGCCGATAGCGGGTATTGGACTTGGCGCGAATAACAAAGAAGCTTCCGGCCGGATGCAGCGTGAACAGGTGTCCGAAGTCTACATGGCCACGGTCCATGATGTAGAAGGCGCCGGGCTCTGGCATCAGGATGTCGAGCACGTTGACGTCGTGCAGTTTGCCATCGGAGATGTGGATAAAGCTCGGGATGTTGCCGCGAAGATCCAACAGGGTATGGAGCTTGACAGTGGATTTGGTGGAGCGGAACAACGCCCAGACATAGATCGATTGTGGAATCGTCGAGCGCATACACCGTGTTCTCCAGATCGAGTCCCAAGTCCTCGTCGGCATATAATGGGCGCGCAATGCGGATCAGCGCCTGAGCGAGATCGGCATAGATGCGCCATCCCTCCGTTCGTTGGCGTCGGCCAGGGTACTTCGTGAGACGTTGCCGCGAATGCCCATGTGATACAGCTTGTCCTTTCGGGCACGCAGGCATGCCTCGATATCGCACAGGCTTTCGTGATAAGTGAGTTGAGCAAAGGCCATGCAGAGGTACTGATCCAGACAGGAGAAGCTCTTCATGTACCGGTTGCCATCGTAACGTGCTACGCAACGTCGGAAGGTGTGCAACGGCAAATGATCGATGATCTGTGAAAAAACGAGTCGCCCGGTATGCATGATGGTGCCCCCCCAAATCCCCGAAATGGAGTATTTTGCAGGACACGGCGATTCAAATCGGTAACAGTCATAAATCGGCTATTTCTTTATGTACTACAAAACCTTACGTGGCAGCTGCACAAGTTTCCCCGGACAGTAGTGACTGAGGATATTTTTGGGGGACCGAATCCTTTTGTCTCTACAGAATCGAATTCTGGTGCCGCTGGTGCCGCTGGTGCCGATGGCAATGAATCTTTTGGCCTGGGACCTGTTGTTGGCGATGGAAATGGATCAGGAGTACAGGGCTCTGGCTCTGGAAGAGGCACTTCTGCTGGCAGTGGAGGATTCGTCGGTGGAACTGTCACCGAAGAAAATGACCAGGCGCCGCCAGAGAGTAGCCAGGATCAGAAAACAAGCTCGGGAGATGTGGCAGGGAGCGTGGGAGATGATGAACCCTCCGAGCCTGTCTCTGCTGGAGGTCCTGTCATTACGAAAGTCGGTTCCGTGCTCGTGAACAAGTTCCCGAGGATCTATGGTCTTGCCTGGGAATCCGTAAACACGGTTGGCTGCGAACTTCAAGGGCATGTGATCGGCTACAAGGAGTTTCCGGTATCGAATCTTCCTTCAGAGGGGCGAACCCTGTTCCGAACTCCGGTTCGTGGTAGCAAAAAGGTGAGCCTGGTATGCTCCGATAGCGTCGGTAATATTGCCAGGTTCCGGGTGAGGGGCGCGCATTCAGGGCTCGATCAGAAAGGGGATATCGGGATTGGAGAGAACGACTTCGACCGATAATCTTTTCTCCCGGCATTGAAAAAAGGGTCGCAAATAGCGGCCCTTTTTGTTTCGTATGGGGTTTTGAGTCATTTCACCCACGCTTCGACCATATACCCCTTTGTCTCCACCTCGGGCCAGTCAACCTCATCGAACCGGATGATTTGTCCCGTATCCGGGATGTAAGCCCAGATCTCACTGCTGATGGCGCTCCAGTCGATGGCATTTCTGATGGAAAAGGGCTGGCGAGCCGTCCTGTCGATGGTGTAGGTTCCAAATATATTGAGGCCGGTTTCCAAGGCCCCGCCGACATTTCTCTCGATCAGCATCCATCCGCCGCCATAGCTTTCCATGGCGCAGTAAACCTCCATGGAGACAGGACCCCTGTTCCCGTCGACCTGGATCAGGTATTTTCCATTCCCCCCGGCATTGCCGTTTTTGATGATCTGGTTGCAGTTTTTGGGGAGACTGGAGGCTCCATCCATATTGCCAGAGGCTTCCCTTGCCGACCGATCCTCATCGGTGGTTGTGGTGTCGAATATATCGTAAGAGGACCCTTCTGCGAGGGTGGCCCTGTAGGCAATCACCTGGCTCTCCTTCCACGAGTCGATGCCGGCAGGCCGAATGGGTATCATTGTTGCCGAGATCGAAGCGACTTTTTCCGCCGATTGCGATATGGAACGAGCGGCATCGGCGTATTGCTCATGCCCCATTTTGGCGCCGCCGAACTCGATTCTTGGGTTGGAAAAAATGTATATGTCCACATCACTGTTTCCATATGACATAATAGTGGCGAAGTTTTTGTTTTCGAGATGCTTTGCATCCGAATTGGCGCCAAAAATACCCTGAAACCCGAAAGAATAATCGAATTCAGTATACTGTCTTTCCCATTCCAAGTTCGGCATAGGGTTTCCATCGAGATCAATGGCGTCGTGTGACAATCCCAGGTTGTGTCCAAGCTCATGGGAAAGGGTGTCATCGCTACAAAAGATTGTTTTAAAACTACGACCTGATTCGTCGCTCGGCCATATGTCTAGGCCTATGTACGATACGCTGTTTATCATGTAGTTTGCAGGGTCCATTCCTTCTGAGTATGAGAGCATGTCCGCGGATCCGCAGGGATCACCACTAAAAACATTCGAGGATCCCTGTTCGTCGTATATTGGGCTGATCAGGTAATGAATGAGGTCGGCGCCAACCTCCCTGGCTTTTTCAAATGCACCGCGATCTTCTATGTATTGCAATATGTCCAATCCTCTTATATTCTGCTTCTTCGGAGAGGTTTCCACGTGGACCACGCGCATTCGAACCATGGCTAGACTGTCGATATAGTTTTGATTCACCAGCACCTCAAGGTAATCTACGAGTGCGTCTTTTATCTGGGGGTCGCGATAGATCATCAGGTCGTAGACTACTGCATCCTTTCGCCATTGACTTAAAAATCCGTCTTTTATCTCGCCCTTGTGAACGATATATCGTCCTACCATGTTGCGATCTCCGCTGTTTTCTTCGTTTTCATTTTTCTTCTTTTTCTTCTTCTTTTTCTTTTCCATGAACCTGGCCTGGGACTTACCCTTGTCCAGTTTCAAATAGGCGACACTTTTGAATCCTTGTGGAATATCCTGAGTCAAAAGAGTCTGTTCGTTTCCGGATGAAAAAGGCATGTCATCCGGATAAAAATGATCATGCTCCCTGGAAACCTCCACTCCGGCCTCGTCCAGATCATAGATGACCACTCCCCTTTTTTCGTCGTCCTGGATCCGGTAGTTTCCATTCAGGGTTTGGATTCGTCCGTAGACACTGCCGTCCTTGCCATAGGACAGGATGGCGTTCTGTCCGGGTATGGGGCCCGATTTGGCCACCATGACGGCGCTTCCCAGTGAGCCCAGGGTCTTGCGTTTGACGGTGGCCGTTATGGTGCCTTCTGGAAGCGGGATTTCAAAGGTGTCTCCAATATGGAGTGGTTCGAGATCGGCTTTTGAGATCGTAAAGGGCCGGAATGCCGCCTTATTGGGAATCAGTGCCAGTTCGCCGGTATAGACAGGAAGATCGTTGTCCTTTCCGCTGCCTGCACGACCTGTGACCTTGACGACATCATCCTTCCCGCCTTCCCCGTGAAACACGACAAAGCTGTAGCCTGTCAGCGCCCTTTTGATCGCCGATAACGTATCGATGCCGGCAGCCTTGCCGAGGACGGGGTCGTCTGATGAGACTCCATCGAGAAGAATTTTGACGCCACGGGACCTGCTTGCCGTGACCAGATCCTTGAGCGACTGGTGTGGCCGGATACCAAGATCCATCTGATTTTGATGTTTCGCTGGTCGCGTTGGAGCGACCGCTTCGATATGGGCTGCGGCCGAAAAGGACACCAGCCAGATCAAAATCAGCCAGAAACTTCGTGGTACTTTGATCGCTTTCATGGAAAACCTTATGATTTGGTGGATACAGATGTCGTTATTGTAAATTCATTCTTACTTGGAAAGTGTGACTGGTTTTGCAAAACCGGATATCCGGATTCAATTATTTCCGGATAACCTTGTGTGGATATCCTGTGAAAAAAATCCTATGGTTTATACAAAATGGGGGTTTATACAAAATGGGTGTCCCCTTTGATTGTTGATTGGATGCTTCGAGCTTGTATGTGTTCAGCGTCTCTTCCGCCATGGCTACAACCCGAAATGGATGAGGCCGCGCCGGATCCGGCCGGACTTGCGGTCGATGGCCGCCTGGATCTGCCGGTCGTAGGTTTCCAGCCGGGCGATATCGGATTCCTGGTAACGGACTACCCGGTCGCCGAAACGCACGTCGATAGCGCTGGCGCCGGTCTGCAACTGATGAAGGGCGTCAAGGGCCACGCTCAAGCGCTGACTGAGCGTGGTGAGGTCGAGAGATGAGAGAACCGCTTCCATGCCCTCTCAGTATGAGTAAAAAAAGTGTCACAACTAGGGCAAACGTGACACTTCTTTATATCCCAATGTTTTTACATAGGATTTTTTTGTTCTATAAGGGCTGAAAAGTAAATTAACATTTTGTGATGGTTTGATAATTGCTTATATATGGGGTTGCACTGCTTTGACATTCCTATTTATTGTAACTACAATAAATGTATGGAAGATCGAATTCGATCCGGCAAAAAACGAAAAAAATATCCGCGAACGCGGCATTTCCTTTCAATCCGCGGCCGGTTTCGATTTCGAGACAGCTTTCATTCTGGAGGACGACCGTCACGATTACAGTGAAATCCGTTATCAGGCGATCGGCTACATCAATGACCGCCTGCATGTGCTGGTTTTCACGCCAAGAGGAAGCGCCATGCGGGTCATCAGCCTGCGCAAGGCAAATCAACGAGAAGTGAAACGATATGAGCGTTATCGAGCGAAAAAAGACAGATCCTGAAATGATCGACGATGAAAATCAGGAATGGACCGACGAAGCATTCGTCAAGGCCAAAACACTTGATGAATCCAGCCTGCCTGAATCTTTCAAACGCGCCGCCAGAAGAGGCCGCCCCAAAGCAGAACGCCCGAAAGTGTCGGTCACCATTCGTTTCAGCCAGGAAGTCATCGAATATTTCAAATCTTCTGGAAAAGGTTGGCAGACCAGAATGGATCAGGCGTTAAAGGAGTGGATCAAGGAAAAGACGCATGTGTCTTAGCTGGAACGAGATCCGCGCCAGGGCCGCCAGGTTCGCCGAAGAATGGGCCGAGCAGGGCTATGAAAAGGGTCAGACCCAGCTGTTCTACCGCGATTTCTTCTCATCCACCGGCTTTTCCCGGCGCACTGGGTATCCTTTTATTATGTTTTATTTTGATGGAGCCTGCTGCCACCTGATCTTAGTCTACGATCAGGTTGCGCGGACAGATGTTTGTCAAAGATCAGCGAAGCCATTCGGCCACCAGTTTCATGCAATCGCGGCGCAATGGACAGCCTTTCTGCTGGCAGAAAAATCGATGGTCACTGCGAAAGCAGAGAGGTTTCTTGTCGGTAAACCCTGCTGGGGTGGGGGTGGTGCGAGATTGAAGTTGCATCATCGACCTCCGGAGGTCTTATCCTTTCAAGATTAAGCAGGCATATCTCGTGCCGTAACGCGCGCTCTTGAAATCAATGTATTACGGGATATGGTTTGAGGCCATCGTGTGATATGCCCTGAACATTGGGGATATCCCATCACTTTCAGGACCTCGATTGCAGAACGTTGCGATGCGATCCATTGGTCTCTGGAGTCCCGACCGGGTTTTCTCCTTGATGTGGCGGATGTAAGGAAGGTCGTTCGGTGATAAGGTTATTTCCGTGAAATCAGATCATCCAACATGGCAGCTATGAGGTAACCATGGGCCGCGATAGACAGAATCTTCAGGCTCCTATCCATGAATTGTTTGCTTCCCGCTGGAGCAGCCGGGCCTTCAGCCCCACACCGGTGTCAGCAGTACAGCTTGCCTCGTGCCTGGAGGCAGCGCGATGGGCGCCTTCATGCTACAACGATCAGCCCTGGCGGTTTTTAGTGACGGACCTGCATGCCGATCCAGATGCGTGGCAGAGTATGCTCGACTGCCTTTCTCCCGGCAATCAGCGATGGGCCAGGTATGCACCCATTCTGGTTCTGGTCTCCGCAGCAAACTGCTTCACGCACGATGGCAGTCCCAACCGCTGGGGAAGCTATGATGCAGGTCAAGCGGCACTCGCTTTCTGTTTGCAGGCCACTGCACTGGGGCTTGTCACCCATCAGATGGGTGGTTTCGATAGGGACAAGGTGAAAGACCGTTTTGCCGTACCGGCCGATTTCACCCCGATGAGCGTCATTGCCTTGGGGAATCCGGGTGATCCAACCGGGCTCGAAGAGGAACTGCAACAGCGTGAGGCTGCGCCCCGTCAACGCAAGCCATTGCAGGAAATCGTCTGGGCGGGGAGATGGGGAACCCCGTATGAGCCGTCAGCCAATTGTGGCTGGGAGGCACGATATCGCGAGACTTCGGTACAGTCCCTGCCATGGTATCAACCAGAACTGGATGCCGATATCGAAAAGGTGCTCATCAGAATCGGCCTGACCAAGGGAAAGGTGCTGGATCTTGGAACCGGTCCAGGCACACAGGCAATCGCATTGGGCAAATGTGGATTCGATGTGACCGCCACCGATGTTTCCTTGACTGCGTTGAAACAGGCGCAGGAATTGGCGGCCAGGGAGGGCGTCAAGCTCCATTTCGTGCAGGATGATATATTGGCCACCTCGCTGCAGGAGACCTTCGACTTGATCATCGACAGGGGCATCTTCCACATATTTTCTCCTGATACCCACCCGCGCTATCTGGCGTCCGTGTCCAGGCTGCTACGCCCAGGGGGGATGCTATTGCTGAAATGTTTCAGCCATTTGGAAAGTCGACCCGAAGGGCCTCCGGGACGTTACTCTCAAGAGGAGATCGAACGCATCTTCGGTAGGGAGTTCGATATACTGGAAATCCATCAATCATCCTTCCGGCAAGAAGGGGACGACAATCCGCCAAAAGCGTTATTCTGTGTTTTTCAAAAAAAGGAGAAGATCTCATGAAAGCCAATTACTTCATTCTGCCACTCATACTGTTCAGTGCCACTAGTTCTCTTGCCAAGCAGGATATGGCAATGGGAGGCAGGATGGAAAATCGTATGAATCGTATGGAAAAGCAATTGGGCCTTACTTCGGATCAGAAGCCCAAAGTGGAAGCGATTTTGAGAGAACAGGCGGAGAAATTCCGTAGGGTACATCAGGAGACCCAGCAGCGACTCAAAGAGGTTTTGACCGCAGAACAGTGGGAGAAACTCCAAGCAATGCAAAGAAAGAGAATGCAGCAATGGCGCCGGTCTGCAAAGCCGCAACCCTAATGATCATCTCCTTTCATTCTGACAGAACTGGCCGGGACAGAATCAGGTGGTTCTGAACGTGTGTCCTTGTTTTTTTTCTGATCGGTTGTCGTTATCTCTTCATAGATGAGATCGACCAGATGTTTGAACCACCGGGGACGGAACAGCACCACGTACAGCATGATGAGAGTGGTCCCCGGTACCGGGGCAAAGCTGAATATGACCAGTACACCCAACACCAACAGAGTCAACAGCCGAGCGATGAACGGACTCATCTTCCCCCTCCTTTCAACTTTGGAAAAGCTTCAGTCTATCAATCTATTGGAATGAAATGGGAGGGGGAAGTTTCCTGATTACCCAGGTGCCGGCCGGTCGATCTGATCTTATTCAGAACGAAAGGCGTACCCCTCCATATCCCGCAACCCGGCTGGTGCCATAGCCTGGAACCTCCGAGTACTCCATATCCAGGGCATTGTCGATGCGTCCGAACAGCGTCAGATTGGACGTGACCCGATAGCTGCCGGCCAGGTTGACCACGACGTAAGGGTCCAGTTTCTCCCTATAGGCAAAGGAAGAAAACCTGCGGCTTCCTACCATCAGTACGTTGACATGGAAATGGCCGTTTTCCGTGATTGCGAGATCCGCATCGAAGCTGCCTTTGTGCCTTGGGCGGCGGAGGAGCTGGTTGTCCTCATTGTCTTCGGTATTGGTGTAGGTATAGGTGCCCCGCAGGGTCAGAATGTTGAAAGGCCGGATTTCCAGCAGAGACTCGACACCATTGCTTCTGGCCTTATCGAGGTTTTTGTAACCACTGCCGAACTGGAAATCGATCAGCTTGGAAAAGGTGTTGTGGAAATAGGTGGCACTGATGAAAACGCGGTCACCCAGGAATGATTGTTCCACTCCAATGTCCCAGCCTGTGCTGGATTCGGGCTTCAGGTTCTTGTTGCCGACCGGGCCGAAGAATCCTGCCGGTGCGAACAGCTGAAACAGGCTGGGCGCCTTGAATCCCTTGCCATAGCTGCCCCGTAGCTTGGTATTCGTCTCGGGAATCAGCACCGCCTGGGTGATGCGCCAGGTCAACTTGTCGCCGAAGGTGTCATGATCGTCCAGGCGTATGCCTGCGGTGGTGATGAAGCGGTCCAGGAGTCTCAACCGGTTCTCGCCATAATAGCCGTTGATGGTGGCCGACTGGCGGCTGATCTGATTCGTGTCCATCCATTCGGTTTCTGTAGTGATGCCGAAGATCAGAGTGTCCCAGTCCGTGAGACTGAGCGTGTTCTGCCAGTCCAGCTTGAGTTTCTCTCCACGGAAGTCGTCGTCCGAGGCGAAAGTGTCTCCCGGTTCCAGGGTGTCGCGAAAGCGGCGGTCATTGAGGTTGTAGGACAAGCGCAGATTTTGGCGCCAGAAATGCTCGAACAGGTCCAGGGTGCCCTGGCCCCGGACATAGAGCTGGTCGGTTTTTTGGGTGAAGTTGGGATCGTCACAGTTTCGGCCGCCGCAGTTATCCAGGTCAGTGTCGCTGTGAAGGAAGCGAACGGCCGCATCCAGGTCAAGGTTGTCCGAAACCAGCAAGCCGGCGCGAGCTGAAATGGCGGTATTCTGGTAGCCATCGTCCTCGCTGTTGCCGAGCCGGTTGTCGGCAGCGGAAAAGCCCGCGGATTTCAAGTGGCTGGCACTGGCGCTCCAGCGGAGTGCATCGTGGCTTCCAGAGGTGTTGCCCAAAAGTTTCCAGGTACCATAGCTGCCCCCTTCGGCGCTGAAGTCAGCGCTCGGTTTGCCTGTTCCACGTTTGGTGAAAATTTGAATGACACCCCCGATCGCATCGGAGCCATAGAGGCTGCTCTGGGCTCCCCTTAGGATTTCGATACGTTCGATGTTGTCCACGGTCAGATTGGCGAAGTCGAAACTGGCCCCGGGAGTGGATGGATCGTTGGCTTCGACGCCATCGATCAGCACCAGGGTCTGATTGGAATTGGCGCCGCGTATGAACACCGAGGTCTGTCTGCCAAGCCCGCCGTTCTGCACCACATCCAATCCAGGTACGTTGCGCAGCACGTCGGCTACGGTGAAAAGTTGCCGGTGGGCGATTTCCTTGGCGGTAATGATGGTGATGCTGCTGCCGGTCTCCCGTTGCGGGACCGGAATGCGACTGGCGGTCACGACCATGGGCTCGAGCGTGGTGGGGTTTTCAGCGACTGCCCAGGATGCTGTGGGGGCGGAAAGCAGCACCAGCAATGTGCAATGGAAAGGTTTCATGTTGGATTGCTCCTCGTCGGGGCGCGCCCTCCGCACGCCGTGGAGTGATACGATCGCAGTGAAATAGGGTAAGACTGCGTCCATGGCCGGCGAAAGCATGAAAATATGGATAGAAGTATTCGCTTCCGAACCGGCAGCGCCGATGGGCAGGTCTCCGGGCTCATGAGGGGCTTTGTGGCCGGACGGGCCGCCTTCCCGGGCCCCAAGGCCCAGTGGCAAAATGGTCCGTCTTGTCTCACCTACCGTTGCGGGGGCAGCGCCGGACTTTGACCGGCTTCCCTTTTCACCCTCTCGAGGAGGGCACCTGTCGGCGGGGGTATTTTAAAGGGGGAGGGAGTGGTGTGCAAACACAGACGGTGTGGATCTGTTTTTTCTGTTGATTACATGTCAAGACCTGGCTGATTCATAACACCACGTCCTTGGGGGAGTTGCGGGATCCACCTGGCCACTGACTGGAGGTGCTGTACGCTGACCGCACCGTGCAGTGGAGCTATTCTCATCAACCGCAGTAGAGCATCTGCTTCCTTCTTTTTTTATCATCCCCGGCGCCTCACCCTCCGACTGGCACAAAACCCCCGTCCCCCACCATTCCAGGGTGACAGTGAAATCCCATTCCACTGATTGACGGGAATGAGGATCCGTTCACGGTTTTCGCGCTGGCGCAAGAGTATGCTCATTTTTCCTATGTGATTACGTGTCAAGACCCGGCTTGGTTTGGCCATTTCACGCTGAGTTTCAACCGAACAAGGATTCCACCATGCCCCGTTTGTTCTTCGCTCTGTCCGCACTTTTGATTCTGCTGTCCTGTGCCGTGCCGCTCAGACAGGCCTCTGTCCAGGGCCCGCCTCAGCTTTCGATCCCGGGCTTCGATGAACCGCTGATTCACCTGACCTCGCAAACTTACATACCGTTGAAACAACCTCTAGAGGTTTCCGGCACCGCCATCGACCGCCTGCTGGACTACCTGGCACTGAATCGGGGTACTCCCTGGGAGGCCTCGATCCAGTTGAACCTGGGGCTGGCCTATTACCGCAATGGCTATTTCTCCCAAACCTTTCCCGCCCTCGAACGCGCCTGGCAGTTGAGCCGGAATGAAACCAGACCCGCCCTGAAGGCGCTGGCTGACCGCGCCTTCGGCGAGCTGGTGCGCATGCACGCCAGGCTGGGGCATGCCGACCGGGTGGAGGCGCTTCTGGCCTCGGTGCAGGAAAGGACCTTCACCGGCCCTGCCACCGAAACTGTGGCCGGAGCTGAAGAAGGCCTGTGGATGATGCGCCATCACCCGGGCATCACCTACCTGTGCGGCGCCAAGGCGCTCTATTCCCTACTGGAATGGCAACACCCCGGTGCCGGGGGCCTGGCTGTGCTCGATGCCTATCGCTCGGGGAAAAACGGCATCAGTCTGGCCCAGCTCACCGACCTGGCCCGACGGGCCGGGATGGAGTATTACCCGGTGTACAGCCAAGAGATCCCGGTGCCTTCTGTCATTCACTGGAAGGTGAACCACTATGCGGCGATCGTGGCAAGGCAGGGCGACCTCTACCAGGTGAAGGACCCGACCTTCGGCCGGGACCTGTGGCTCACCCAAGCGGCCATCGATTCCCAGGCTAGCGGCTATTTCCTGGTGCCTGACGGAAGGGACGGGCAGCCAGTGCAGCTGGCGCAGGCGGAAAGAATCTACGGCCAGGGCTATACCGCCAGCAGCGACCAAGACCGCACCACCCCCTGCGACCAGGTCAAGTCCAAGGCTCCTTGTGACGGTACCAAGCCAACCGGTATGGCGCACTACGACGTCCACACCATGTTGGTGAGCCTCAATATCACCGACACCCCGATCCGCTACACGCCCCCCGTAGGCCACCCCATCGGCTTCACCCTGAGATACAACCAGCGCGAAGCCAACCAGCCGGCCAATTTCAGTTTCGGCAACCTCGGCCCCAAATGGACCCACAACTGGCTGACCTACATAGAGGACTCGCCTACCCATCCTGCGGCGGTGGTCCACCGGATCGTCGCCGGCGGTGGGGCGGTCAATTACAGCGGCTATGATGCACAGAGCGGAGAATATGCGAGCGGGGTCTCCGATAGCGCCAGACTGGTTAGGGTCTCGTCCGACCCCATCGTGTATGAAAGGCGCCTGCAGGGCGGCGGCAGGGAGATCTACTCGGTCAGCGACGGCGCCGTCACTGGAATCCGGCGGGTCTTTCTGAGCCGGAAGATCGATGCCAAGGGCAACTCCACCACCCTGCACTACGACGCCAGGTTGCGGCTGACCCGGGTGGTCGATGCTTTGGGGCGGGCCACTGTGCTTGCCTATGAACACCCGGCCGATGACCTGCTGATCACCCGGATCACCGACCCCTTCGGGCAGCAGGCCCTTATCGAATACGACAGCCAAGGCCGACTGACCCGCATCACCGATCCCATTGGCATGGTCTCGGCCTTCAGATATGACGACGGTCATTTCATCACCGCCATGGACACCCCCTACGGCAGGACCACCTTTGCCTACAGTGGCAACGGCACCTCGCGCACTCTGGTAATTACCGACCCGCACGGTGAAAAAGAGCGGGTGGAATACGGTCAGTCGCTGGGGGTTCCCAGATTTGTCAGCGATGTGCCCAAAGGCAATATTTTGACCCGTGACAAATATCACGAGTACCGCAACACCGCCTACTGGGACAAACAGACCTATAGGGACTACGGCCGCGACATCACCAAGGCCGAGGTGTCCCACTGGCTGCACACCAAGGCCAACAAAACCAGCGGCCTGCTCGAGACCTTCAAAAAACCCCTGGAAAACCGCATCTGGTACAACTACCCGGGGCAGACCAGTCCGATCTATGTAACCAATATTACCCAGGAGAAGCACAGCCGCATCGGCCGGGTGCTGGACGATGGCGCCTCCCAGGTCTTCATCCGCAGGTTCAACGACTATGGCAAACTGATCTATCAGGAGGACCCGCTGGGCCATTACGTAAAATACCACTACGCCGCCAACCAGATCGACCTGATGCAGATCACAAGGCTGCGGGGCGGCATCGAGGAAACGGTCGCCACCTTCAGCTGGGACGACCGGCACAACCTGCTCAGCGCCACCGACGGCCGGGGCCATACCACCACCTACACCTACAACGATGCCGGCCAGATGTTGAGCCGCACCAATGCGCTGGGCCAGGTGACCCGCTTCGACTATGACGTCCAGGGCTATCTGGTCCGGGTGACCCATCCCAGCGGCAGGACCGAACGTTTCGGTTACGACGAAGTGGGCCGGCTGGCCGCCTACACCGACACCTACGGCCATACCCGGACCCACCTTTATGATGCCCTCAACCGTCTGGTGCGCACCGACTACGAGGACGGCACTTTCATCGCCTACCGCTGGGACAGGCTGGATCTGGTGCGGGTGCAAGACCGGCTCGGCCGGGTGACCCGCTATGAATACGACGCGCTGGGCCGCAAAGTCGCAGAAACCGATCCTCTGGGCCGCCAGACCCGCTACAGCTATGACGCCAGCGGCCGGTTGTTGTCCGTCACCGACCCCCTGGGCCAGGTGACCCGGTATGAATACGACATCCAGGGGCGCCCGACTGCCCATATCGATGCCGAGGGCCGCCGCACCGACTACGTCTACGAACGCACCACCAGCCGGCTGGCCCGGATCATCGATGCTAAAGGTGAACAGACGGAATACGCTTACGATAGGGCTAACCGGCTGGTTGCGGTGACCGATCCCGGCGGCCACACCACCGGCTATCTTCTGGACGAGGTGGGCAACCTGCTGGAGCGGCTCAGCCCCGACAGCGGCCTAACCTTATACCGATACGATGTCACCGGCAATCCGGTGCAGAAGACCGATGCCCGCGGGGTGACCGCAGACTACCGTTACGATGCCCTGAACCGTCTGCAGCAGATTCGATTTCCAGACAGCGCCATCGAATTCAGCTACGACGGCGCCGACTACGGGGCGGACATTCCCCCTGAGCGACGCAGGGCGGCCATCGGCAAACGCACCGGCATGCGCGATCAGAGCGGCCATACCCGCTGGTATTACAATCTCAACGGTGACATCGAACAGATCGACACCTTCTTTGACGATCTGGGCGATGCTGCCTGGTCGCAGCACTTCGACTACGACTACGGTTACGAACCGGGCGCAGGCAGGCTGGTTCGCTATCGATACCCTGACGGGCAGACCTTCGATTACAGCTACGACGAGTATGGCCGGATCAATGGGATCGACAGTATCGCCGAAGGCTTCGTCACGCCCGTGGTGACCGACGTCCAGTACCACAAGGTAGCAGCCGACGGTATTGCCGGCTTCCGTTACGGCAACGGCCTGGCCTACCGGCGCCGGGTCGATGCCCTGGGACGGGTGGCCGAGCTTGCCGTGGGGGACGTGTTTCACCGCCAGTGGCGCTACACGCCGGCGGGCGACATCGCCTCGATCGGCGACCTGCTGGCGCCCGCCGAAGACCGCCGCTATGTCTATGACGCCTTGCACCGGCTGACCGAGGCTGCAGGCACCATCCGCTGGACCTATCAATACGATGCCAACGGAAACCGCCTGCGCATGAACACCGCGGTGTATACCCTCGATCACGACAGCAACCGCCTGCTCGAAATCACCGATGGCAGTGCAACCCGCCGGTTCCAATACGATGCCGCCGGCAATCGGACAGGGCAGACCAGTGCAAGTAGCGCCCTGACCTATGCATACGATGCCCGCAGCCGTCTGGCCCGGGTGACAGACGAAACCGGCGAACTGGCCAGCTACCATTACAACGGCCTGGGACAGCGGGTGGTCAAACGCAGCGCTACCGGTACCGAATACAGCCTATACAGTCCAAAGGGTCAGCGCATCAGCATGTTGGCAGAGGATGGAGGCCTGCGCCACAACACCCTCTACTGGAACGGCCGGCCGCTGGCGCATTACAAGGTCGGTTACCGCTTCGCCTCCCGGCACAAACGGCGGGAAGCCTCCCTGACCGTGGATCTGGCGACCCACCGCCTGCAGCTGACCCGCTACGACGGCAGCGTCCTGGACGTGGTGATCGGGGATGGCCAGTGGCAGGTCAGACAAACCGGTAGAGGCACTGTCTATCACTTTGCCGTGGGCAAAGGCAGGGATCTCAAGCTCAAGGGCTGGATACGCCTTCATCCAGGCGGGCAGGGGTCTGCCCATCTGGTGGACAAGACCCGGGGCCGTCCCAGGCAATACCGGCTGGAAGGTGGCCAGGTGCGTGATGGCTATTACTACCACCTGGATCATCTGGGAATGCCCCAGCTCATGACCGACCAAAATCAGACCGTGGTCTGGCAGGCTAGCTATACTCCCTTTGGACAAGCTACACTTCTTGCGGAGTCGATCAGCAATGAACTGCGATTTCCGGGGCAATATCATGACCGGGAAACCGGACTGCTTTACAACTATTTTAGGTATTATGATCCTGGTGCTGGACGATATATCACTTCTGATCCGATCGGCTTAAATGGGGGATTGAATACTTATGAGTATGTGGGAGGAAACCCAGTTGTTTCTGATGACTCATATGGGTTGATTTGTGGTACAGGTGCATGCGCAGCAATAGCTGGAGTTATTGCCAGAGTAACTGCAAGCACGATAGCTAAAAGAACAGCAACAAAAATTGCTGGTAATGCTTTAATTGGTGGTGTTGCTGGGGGTACAGGCGCTTTTATAGCCAGTGGAGGCAATCCAGAAGCACTTGTGGATGGTGCTTTATTGGGGGCAAGCACTGCCTTTAACCCAATTCCTGGGCTGTTGGGATCATTTACCTCTGGATACGCAGGTAATATCATTGGTCAAGCTGTTGTATTGGATAGAAACTGTCAGGATTATTTGGAGTTTGATAACTATAATAATTCGAATGCAATTGTCTCTGGGGTTGGTAGTATTATTGGTGGTGGTTTTTCAAGTTATATTACATCAGCAGATAGAAGTGCATCTGTGTATATCATAAATAGAGGGCTTGGTGCTGCTCCTCTGCTTGTAGAATATCCTTCTGTCGGCTTATATGAAGGGATTGGAAGTGGGGTATTTGAAGGAATATTTAGTCAGTCAAATGCTGTGCGTAATAACTGCAGATGCTCGAGGTAGAAATGCAATATCCTTTGTCATACCTTTTTGTTATTTTTCTAATCCCAATGGCATTTGCAATAATCATATTTCGATTTCCCTGCAAATTTCCAGGGAATCATACAGTACTGGTCTTGATAATTACTACTTATATTTTTCTTACAATCTTTATGCCAGTATTAATAGGTATTTATTACTATGATATTGAAGTTAATTCGAAGGATTTTATTGCAATGATGAAAGTAATTGCTGTCGGTAGGTTGTTTGATACAATTGGCACGAGATGGCCATTAATCATAAAAAGACTGTGGTGAAAAATGCGCGGATTCAACTAGGGAACCTCTGAACAAGTCCTCAAAGATGCGATGATTTCCTGACAGTGGCTAATGCGCCAACTTAAGCGCCCAAGGTGTTGATTTATGGAGGAAGTGACGGCATGATCGCGGCTTTTTTCAACGACCAAATTGAAGGGGCCACGAATGTCGCCACTTCCTGAATCGGTTGATATCGCATTTGAACAATTCGTGCAAGCGTTGCCTGAAGACTATGGACTGTCAAGACTTTTCCGGACAAAAAATCACGCAGGTTTTGAGTGCTGCGCGTCATAGTTTGCCGGGGCTTGATATTCGATGGACGAATGTCGGCG
>JALVSV010000114.1 GCA_027024125.1 Methylothermaceae bacterium
TTCCAGAATTATTTCCGCCTGTACGATAAGTTGGCGGGCATGACGGGGACAGCCGATACCGAAGCTTTCGAATTCCATCAGATCTATGGTCTTGAAGTGGTCGTGATTCCCACCCACAAGCCGATGGTTCGTGAGGATCACAGCGATCTGGTGTATCTGACCGCCCGGGAGAAATTCAACGCTATCGTCGATGACATCGAGGATTGCGTCAAACGCGGCCAGCCTGTACTGGTGGGAACCACTTCCATCGAGAATTCGGAATATCTTTCTCAGCTGCTGCAGAGAAAACGGATTCGCCACGAGGTGCTCAATGCCAAACAGCATGAGCGGGAAGCACATATCATCGCCCAGGCAGGCCGCCCCGGTGCGGTGACCATCGCCACCAACATGGCGGGCCGTGGTACCGATATCGTGCTGGGAGGCAGCCTGGAGGCCGAACTGGCAGCCCATGGCGAAAACATCCCGGAGGATGTCAAGGAGAAGATCCAGAGTGAATGGCAGCAGCGCCACGAAGAGGTGGTGAAAGCTGGCGGCCTTCACGTCATAGGGTCGGAACGTCACGAATCCCGGCGGGTGGACAATCAGCTCCGTGGCCGTAGTGGCCGGCAGGGTGACCCCGGCTCAAGCCGCTTCTATCTGTCCCTGGAGGACGATCTGCTGCGGATCTTTGCTTCCGAAAGGGTGGCGGCTTTGATGCAGAAGTTGGGTATGGAGGAAGGGGAAGCCATCGAGCATCCGTGGGTGACGCGCGCTATCGAGAGTGCCCAAAGAAAGGTGGAGGCTCACAATTTCGATATCCGCAAACAGCTGCTGGAGTATGACAACGTCGCCAACGACCAGCGCAAGGTGGTCTATGAGCTGCGCAACGAGCTTCTGGCGGCCGAGGACATCACCGACATTCTCGATGCGATTCGCAGGGATGTCATCTCCGAGGAGGTGGACAAACACATCCCCCCCAATACTTTCGAGGAACAGTGGGACCTCGAGGGGCTGGAAAAAGCCCTGGAAAACGATTTCGGCTTCCATTATCCGGTTCGCCAGATGCTTGATGAACATCCGGAGATGCAGATAGAGGAACTCAAGGAGAAGATCATCGAGGCTGCAGAACAGGCCTATCGGGAGAAAGAACAGCAGGTCGGGCCGGAAATCCTCCGTCAGTTTGAAAAATCCGTGATGCTGCAGATTCTCGACAATGCCTGGAAGGAGCACCTGGCGGCGATGGATCATTTGCGCCAGGGTATTCACCTGCGTGGTTACGCCCAGCGCGATCCCAAGCAGGAATATAAGCGCGAGGCCTTTCAGATGTTCAGTTCGATGCTGGAGAACATCAAGCACGAGACCATCAGCATGTTGTCCAGGGTTCAGGTGCAGAGCGAGGAGGATGTGGAAGCCGTGGACGAGCAGCGGCGCGAGAGTGCCCCTCACGATGTGCACTACGAGCATGCCGAAGCCAGCGCGATGAGCGAAGAGGAAGCGAAGGCGTTGATAGAGGAAGGAAGCCAGGAGGCGGCAGTCGAGCAAAAACCCTATATTCGTCCTACCCGCAAGATCGGACGCAACGAGCCTTGCCCTTGTGGCAGCGGCAAGAAATACAAACACTGCCATGGCAGGCTCACCTGATGGCCGTCGGGCCCGATACCTTTCCCTTATTGCCTCCAATTGCAGGCATGCGTCTCGGGGTGGCCAAAGCCGGCCTCCGCAAGGGTGAGGGGTCTGATCTGACCGTATTCGAACTGGCACCTGGCAGCGAAATCGCCGCTGTCTTCACCACCAATGCCTTCTGCGCCGCACCGGTCCTGGTCGCCAAAGCGCATCTGCAAAGAGAAACCGGAAATATCCGCTGGCTGGTCATCAATGCAGGTAACGCCAATGCTGGAACAGGCCCCCAGGGACTGCACGATGCCAAACAGACCTGTGAAGTTTTGGCTGCAATGGTTGAGGGGCGGTCTGGGCAGATACTGCCTTTTTCCACTGGGGTGATTGGGGAACCTCTTCCGTTGGATAGAATCATCCAGGCATTGCCCCAGGCCCTGGAGTCTCTCTCGGATCATGGATGGCAGGAGGCGGCAAGGGCC
>JALVSV010000115.1 GCA_027024125.1 Methylothermaceae bacterium
GGGATACTCTGGCCGCCATCGAGAAGTTTGGCGTTGCGGACCGCATTTCCTATCAGTCTACGGGTGGGGGTGCGTTTCTTGAATTTCTTGAAGGCAAGAAGCTTCCTGCGGTAGAGATCCTGGAACGACGCGCGGGATAATTGCAATATTGCAACAATTTTGCTATACGTTTACAACAAGGCATGAATAAAAGGAGATCCTATGGCCCGTATTACCATTGAGGACTGTCTGGAAAACGTGGACAACCGTTTCGAGCTGGTGTTGCTTGCAACCAAACGAGCCCGGCAGTTGTTGGCAGGGGCCGAACCCCTGGTGGAATGGGGCGACGACAAGGCCACAGTGGTGGCATTGCGGGAAATAGCCGCAGGTAAAGTGGATATCAACAAACTCAGGGATGTCGACATGAACGGCGGTGTAGCAATTGTCAGGGAAGAAGGAATGCAGCCGCAAATGATGTAACAGGACCGCTATGGCAGAACCGGCGCTGCAACTGGAACGACCACAAGAGGCTTTGGTGACCGAGCTCATCGAGGCAGTAGCCGGTTATTGTCCACCTCAGCAGGTGGAAGCGATCGAGCAGGCGTATGTCTTTGCCGACGTGGCCCATGCGGACCAGTATCGTCTAAGTGGTGAACCGTACATCTGCCATCCCTTGGCAGTCGCGTTGATTCTGGCTCAGGAAATGCACATGGATGCTCCCGGTATCATCGCTGCCATCCTGCATGATGTCATCGAGGATACCCCGGTGACCAAGGGTCAGCTCGAGGAGCTGTTTGGCGTCGAAGTGGCGGACCTGGTCGACGGGGTAACCAAGCTGACTCAATTGGACACCAAGTCCAAGCAGGAAGTCCAGGCAGAATCCTTGCGCAAGATGATTCTGGCCATGGCAAGGGACCTCAGAGTCATTCTGGTCAAACTCGCCGATCGTCTTCACAACATGCGTACATTGGGCCCTATGGCGCCTCCCAGAAGACGCCGTTTTGCCCGTGAAACTTTGGATATCTATGCGCCTCTGGCCAATCGTCTGGGAATGCACCGGATGCGGCTGGAGTTGGAAGATCTTTCCATGCAGGCCATGTACCCGATGCGTCATCGGGTGATTGCCCAGGCGGTCAAACACACACGGGGCAATCGCAAGGAGGTCATTGTTACCATCGAGCAGGCCATTCGCCAGCGTCTCAGTGAGGCCAGCTTACCTTGCGAAGTTTTCGGGCGTGAGAAGCACATCTACAGCATCTATAAAAAGATGCGTGCCAAAGGTCTGTCATTCAATCAAGTGTATGATGTCTACGCAGTCCGAATCGTGACGGCCACTGTCGAGGAGTGTTATCAGGTTCTGGGTGTCATGCATGGACTGTTCAAGCCTATTCCCGGCCGTTTCAAGGATTACATTGCCCTGCCCAAGGACAATGGTTATCAGTCGTTGCACACGGTACTGGTGGGGCCTTATGGATTGGCGGTGGAGGTACAGATTCGTACCCGGGACATGCATCGGGTCGCAGAAAATGGCATTGCCGCCCACTGGCTCTACAAGAAGGAGATCGACGACAGTGCCAAGGCGCGTGCCTATGCATGGATCAAGGAATTTCTGGAGCATCAGCACGGAGAGAGCGGGTCGCTGGAATTCCTGGAGAACCTCAAGGTCGATCTGTTTCCTTCCGAGATCTATGTCTTCACTCCGCAAGGGGATATCGTCAAACTCCCACAGGGTGCCACCGCGCTGGATTTCGCCTATGCCGTCCATACCGAGCTCGGCAACAGCTGTGTGGCAGTTCGGATCAACGGACATTTAGCACCGCTCCATACGGTGCTTGCCAATGGGGAGACGGTAGAGGCCGTCACCAACGAGTGGAGCCGGCCAAGTCCCAGCTGGTTGAATTATGTGGTGACGGCCAAAGCACGGGCAGCCATTCGAACCTATCTGCGCAATCTCAAGAGTCGCGAAGCGATCAAGTTGGGGCAACGGATGCTTGATGCCGAGATGCAAAAGCTTGGTGTCTCCTTCGAAGAGATTTCCCAGGATCAATTGACAGCCAAACTGCAGGCCATCGGCTGTGCCGATATGGAAGCGCTGCTGGAACAAATCGGTCTGGGTAACCGGCTTGCCATGCTAGTGGCAAGACAATTGGCGGCGGCGGGAAAAGGCGTCGACGTGACTCTCGATGACAATAATCAAACCGGGTCACCTTTGATGATCCGCGGAACCGAAGGGATGGTGATCAGTCTGGCGCGCTGCTGCAGACCGATTCCTGGAGACGAGATCATTGGATTTTTCAACCCAGGCAAGGGACTGGTGGTGCACCGGAGTTGTTGCCATAATGCGCTGGAGTTCCAGAAAAAACAGATCACCTGGGTACCGGCTGAATGGGACAATCAGGTCGATGGGGAGTTTTCAGTGGATTTGCGGGTGGTGTTGCTCGATCGTCGTGGAACCCTGGCCAAGGTGGCATCCAAGATTGCCGAAGAAGGGGCCAATATCGAAAATTTCCAGGTTACCCAGCAGGACAGTCATACCAGTACCGATCTGCTCACCATCACGGTTCGTGACCGGGTTCATCTGGCACGTATCATTCGCAGATTGCGCATTCTACCCGTGGTACTGCGCATTCAGCGGGTAAAAGCCTGAGTCGGCGGGAAACTCCCATGGCAGCAGCAGCTGCCCCTTCTGTTTTGGCTCTCAAAGGTGTTGGTCCTGCCCTGGCAGCCAGACTGGAAAAGCTTGGTATTACAGATCTGGTTGATCTGATCCTCCATGCGCCCTCGCGTTACGAGGACCGTTCCCGGGTCATTCCGATCGCTGCTGCACATTCAGGCAAGGTGTTGATCGAAGGGGAGGTGGTACTGACCGATATCGTAGGGCGGCGCAGTCCCATTTTGGTATGCCAATTGCGTGACCAGAGTGGCTCGATCGAGCTGCGCTTTTTCCATTTTTCCCCCAAGCTTCGCCACAGGATGGTCATCGGCAGCCGCTGGAGATGTTTCGGGGAGGTCAGGACCTCAAGATACGGCAGGGAAATGATCCATCCGGAACTGGAGCCGGCCAGTGCCGATCTGAAGGGCATCCTCCCCGTTTATCCCGCTACCACCGGCCTCAGTCAGAACACACTTCGCCGCTTGGTGTGTCAAGCCTTCGAGGCGTTGGAGGAAACTTCAAAGTGGCTGCCTGACTTACCCCGATCCTGTTTTCCAGATGGCTTGTATATGCCTCTGGCGGCAACGCTGCGTGCGTTGCATCTTCCCCAACCAGGTTCGGATCTCAAAGCCCTGAACGAGCACCGGCATCCCATACAACGGCGCTTAGCGTATGAAGAGTTGCTGGCACATCAATTGGCCTTTCAAGGCCAGAGCCGTTCGAGAGGATCCGGCGAGTCCCCACGGCTGCTCCTGGACGATGAATTGCTGCATCGGTTCACAGATTGTCTGCCTTTTCGGTTGACGGCGGCGCAACGTAGGGTATTCGCCGAGATCAGGAAGGATTTGACGGCCACCAGGCCCATGGGGAGATTACTGCAAGGCGATGTGGGATCAGGAAAGACGGTGGTGGCTGCCCTGGCTGCCCTGGCGGCCTGGAGAAGCGGATGGCAGTCCGCCATCATGGCGCCAACTGAATTGCTGGCCGAGCAACATTGGAGCACCTGGCGAGATTGGTTGATGCCTCTCGGGGTGAACGTTTCTCTGTTGACTTCGCGACAAAGCGGCAGGGAACGGCAACAACTGTTCTCTGCCGTGGCTTCGGGATTGGTGGACGTGCTCATTGGAACCCATGCATTGTTCCAGAAAGATGTACATTTCGATCGGTTGGGATTGGTGGTGGTGGACGAGCAGCATCGCTTTGGGGTCGATCAGCGTATGGCGCTCAAATCCAAGGCACAACATCGAGTCCCCCATTACTTGGTGATGACTGCCACTCCGATCCCCAGAACTCTGGCCATGCTTCGTTACGGAGATCTGGATGTCTCGGTCATCGACCAGCTTCCTCCTGGACGTGAGCCGGTGGAAACCCGGGTGATGAATGAGGACAAGCGCAGTCAGCTGATCGAACGGTTGCTTAGATGGTTTGGTAAAGGACGTCAGGCTTACTGGGTATGCACCCTCATCGATGAGTCGGAAGTCCTGTTGGCGGAGGCGGCCGAGAAGACCGCTGAGGTCTTGAGAAAGGAACTTGGAAACACACAGGTAGGTCTGGTGCATGGGCGCATGAAAGCCGCGGACAAGGAAGCGGTGATGGCTGATTTCAAGCAGGGGAAAATAGATCTTCTGGTGGCGACCACGGTCATCGAAGTGGGGGTGGATGTCCCCAATGCAGGCCTGATGGTGATCGAGAATTCGGAGCGTCTTGGCCTGGCCCAGCTTCACCAGTTAAGAGGCCGGGTAGGGCGGGGAGGTGGCAAAAGCTACTGTATCCTCTTATACAGGACACCCTTGACAGAAACGGCCCGGCTACGGCTGGCCTATCTGCGTGATTGTCACGATGGTTTTGCTCTGGCGGAGAAGGATTTGGAGTTGCGGGGACCCGGAGAGGTGCTGGGTACCCGCCAAAGTGGCGCGTTGCGTTTCAGGATGGCCGACCCTGTGCGCGACCGCGATCTGGTACCGATGGTTCGTCAGTCTGCCCAATGGCTGTGTCAGCATGCGCCAGAGAAGATCCCATCCTTGCTTGCCTTCTGGTTGGGGCAAGGCAGTCGTTATGTGGATGTATAAGTCGCATTTGTGAAGAAAACAGCGTGGTTTCGGCTTGGCATCTTATAACTTCCTGGATGACGTCCAGGTGACTCAAGAAGATTTGTGTGAAATGGCAATCTGGCTGACCACAAAGATGTGGAGATCACAGAAATCATTGTTTGGGCGCTCGCCCGGCTGTGAAAGTCCACCGGACATGATGAACCACTTCCCTGTGGTTCACCCCGTTGGGGCCAGCCTGCGGCTGTTCAAATTTGTTCCCGACAAATTTGTCGGTCCGGGGTTGCCCCTGTAGGCTCCACGCCGGCTTCCCTGCCGGCGAGGCTTTCGAATCAGACCACCCGCCCCTTCAATCAATCCTTTACGTGTTTAAATGACGTGGTCCTGGAGCAATGCGAGATAAAGCCGCTCGATTTCCTTTTTTAAAGGTAAAATTGCCAGGTTTGTAACCTGGATGCAAACTGGAACCAAGATTGAAACACAGTTTATTGCTTGCTGCGGATCTCCGCTGGCGTGTTGCCGGCCCACTCTGCAGGCATCGTTTTCCTTTGCCGATTCGCCCCTGGCTGGAAGAGTCCGGTTCGTTGACCGCCCGTCTGGAAGAAAAGTTTGGGCCTGTGCGTGTCACCGTACTTTACGAGGGCAGAGGCAGGTTGTTGCCCAGTGAGAGGATGCGCCTGGGTTTGAACTCCAAAGGATGGATTTGGGTTCGCGAGGTCTTGCTAAAAGCGCATGGATTTCCGCTGGTTGCCGCAAGAACGGTAGCGCCAATCTCAACTCTCAAGGGAGTGGGAACAGCTTTTGCCCACTTGGGCAACCGTCCTTTGGGTGAGTTGTTGTTCACACACCCTGAGGTGGAACGTGGCGCAATGGAATGGGTCCGGTTGCATCCACGGGACTGGGCGATGGTGAATGTTCCTTATCCACCCTGGGGACGGCGCACTCTCTACAGCATTGGGGGGAGGCCATTGCTGGTGAACGAGTTTTTTTTACCCGGAGTGCCCGGGTTGGAGATGCCTGATGCAGAGTAAGAGTTTGGCCGGGGAGACTGTCCGGGACAGGGTCCATCAGTACTGGCTTTTGATGCGCTTTCATCGTCCCATAGGGATTTTCCTTTTGTTGTGGCCCACCTTGTGGGCGCTTTGGATTGCGGGTGAAGGAAAGCCTGAGACCAAGATTCTGGTGATTTTCGTTCTGGGTGTGGTGCTGATGAGAGCGGCTGGGTGCGTCATCAATGATTATGCCGACCGGAATTTCGACCCCCATGTCTCGAGAACGTGTGATCGGCCCATTGCCGCAGGGAGAGTCAGTCCCAAAGAGGCATTGGTTCTCTTCGCTTTCCTGTGTCTGCTGGCGTTTTTGCTGGTAATACAGCTGAATGGGTTGACCATCGCCCTGTCATTGGTGGCGGTCTTTCTGGCTGCTTCCTATCCGTTCATGAAACGCTACACCCATCTGCCCCAGGCTTACCTGGGGCTGGCTTTCGGCTGGGCGGTTCCCATGGCGTTTGCAGCCCAGACAGGGACAGTTCCGGGTATCGCCTGGTGGTTGCTTCTGGCTACCGTTCTTTGGGCCCTGGCCTATGACACCATGTATGCCATGGTGGACCGTGAGGATGATCTGAAGGTGGGGGTCAAATCCACCGCGATTCTGTTTGGCAGGTATGACCGTGAAGTCATTGCCGCCATTCAGGTCGCCATGCTGGGAATCCTGCTGTGGGTGGGCCATCTTGCTGGTCTGGATGGCTGGTACTGGCTGGGTCTGACCGCTGCCTCTGGCCTGGCTATTTATCAGAATCTGCTTATCCGGGGGCGTCAGCCCGAGCGGTGCTTCCA